>NZ_JBTOLZ010000002.1:0-273451 GCF_054552075.1 Roseivivax sp. | reverse complement strand
TTTGGTTCGAAACGCGACACCGCACCCCGCGCCCCCTTGCGCCCGAATAGCACCGAAGGTGCCGGGCGCGCGCCAGAAAAGCCCCCTGGGACGGAGCTCCCTGGGGAGGTGCGCATAGCTATCCCCCCGCCCTGACCTTGTTGGGATAAAGCGACCCGCTCAGAGGGCAGCTGCGCCGGCCCCCGTTCCGGCGCGCGCCCTCTGGTGTGCGGGGTGGGAGGGGGCGGTGTTGAGCGGTTGCGCGTCGGGCGGCAGGGCGGCGTGTGTTGGGCGTTGCAAAGGGCTGCACCCTGGTCACCGCAACAGGCCTCCGCCTCGGCCACCCCACCGAACACGCCCCTCCCAACGAAAAAGGCCGCCCCGAAGGGCGGCCTTCCCATCAGTCCAAGAGCAACCCGCGATTACTCGCGATTGCCGAAGAGCTGCAGCAGGAACATGAACATGTTGATGAAGTCGAGATAGAGACGCAGCGCGCCCATGATCGCCGACTTGCCGAGCCACTCCTGGTCGCCGTGGCGGGCATGTTCGATGTATTCGTTCTTGATCGACTGCGTGTCATAGGCGGTCAGACCCGCGAAGATCAGCACGCCGAGGATCGAGACGGCGAAGAAGATCGCCGGGCTCTGCAGGAAGATGTTCACGATCGAAGCCACCACGAGGCCGATCACGCCCATCATCAGGAAGGTGCCCCAGCCCGACAGGTCCTTCTTCGTGGTGTAGCCGAAGAGCGACAGGCCCGCGAAGGAGATCGAGGTCACCAGGAAGACCTGGGCGATCGAGATGCCGGTGAAGGCGACGAAGATCCAGGACAGCGACAGGCCCATGACCGCGGCGAAGACGTAGAAGAACGTCTGCGCGCCGGCGGCCGACAGCCGGTTGATCGCCGCGCCGAAGCCGAAGACCATCAGCAGGGGCGCGAACATCACGATCCAGCCGAGGATGTTCGGCTGAAGGGTCTGAGGATCGCGGAAGATGCCCAGGAGCTCGGGGCTGGAGCCCACGGCCCAGGCCACCAGGAAGGTCAGGAACATGCCCACGGACATGGTGCCGTAGACCTTGTTCATGTGAGCGCGCAGGCCCTCGTCGATCTCAGCCGAACGCGCACCGGCGGCCGCGCCGGTCCGAACGGTTCTGTATTCAGCCATTCATTCCTCCGAATTGAACATGAGCCCGGCAGATCGCTCCACCGGAAGTCCTGCCAAATATCGGCACTCGGCGCCCGGGTTTCAAGAATTTCCGGGCGCCATACAGGGAAACAATGAACGGATCTTGCGCGGCTGCACAGGCGCTCACCCGTGGCGCTCAGCCGTGCCAGTGATCGGGCGCGTCCCAGGGGGCGCGGGCGGCCTCGGCCTCGGCCTCGGCACGGCTGAGGCCAAGGTCGGCCAGCCGGGCGTCGTCGAGCCGGGCGAGCTGGCGGCGCTGACGGGCGAGCGCGAACATGGAGGTGACGCGGCGCCGCAGCCCCGGGCGGGGCAGGGCGGGCAGGCTCAGGCGGTCGATATGGGCCATCTTCCTCATCCTTCATCAAGCGTGATGCCTTCGGGGTGAAGCATCTTTCTTGTTGATGAATATCGGGTCGCGGCGCTATTATGGAAACGAATGTTTATGACACCCACCATCACGGAGCGTGATGAATGCGCAATCTCGATGTCACCACCCTGCGCTCCTTCGCCGCGGTGGCCGAAACCGGCGGTGTGACCCGCGCGGCGAAGATCCTCAACCTGACGCAATCGGCGGTCTCCATGCAGCTCAAGCGGCTCGAGGAGATGCTGGGCCTGGCGCTGCTCGAACGCTCGGGGCGCGGCGTGGCGCTGACGCCCTCGGGCGAGCAGCTCCTGGGCTATGCGCGGCGCATGGTGTCGCTGAACGACGAAATCTACGCGCTTCTGACCGACGACACGCTGGAGGGTGAGATCCGGCTCGGCGTGCCCGAGGACATCCTTTACCCGGTGGTGCCGCGGGCGCTGCAGAGCTTCGCCGCCGCCTTCCCCCGCATGAAGGTCCGGCTCGAGACCGCCAATACCGCGGTTCTTTTGGAGAAATTCGCCCTGCACGAGGTCGACCTGATCCTGACGACCGAGGCGCATCGCGGCGGCGAGACGCTGCATGTGGCGCCCCTGGCCTGGCACGGCGCGCCGGGCGGTTGCGCCTGGCGGCAGCGGCCCTTGCCTTACGCCCAGGCGCGGATCTGCGCCTTCCGCCCGGCGGTGGTGCGCGCGCTGGAGGCCTCGGGCATTCCCTGGTTCCAGGTGATCGACAGCGACAGCGACCGCTCGATCGAGGCCACGGTCAGCGCCGACCTGGGCGTCGTGGCGCTGATCGAGGGACACGCCCCGCCGCAGCTCGAGCGGATCGAGACCGGGGGCGCGCTGCCGGACCTCGGGACGATGAAGATCAACCTCTACGCCGAACGCGCCGAGCAGGGCCCGCCGGCGGCGCTGGCCGAGCTCCTGCGCAAGGGCTTCGCGGCGCTCTAGCGCCGGTCGTGAGAAAGCGAACCGGAATCAAAGGCTTGTCGCTCGGTCCGAAGGCGCCCCGCCCTCAGCCCGCCCGCAGCCGATGCGCCTTCAGCTTCTCGTAGGCGGGCAGGGCGGCCTCGGCGGTGGCGGCATAGGCGCCCGAGAGCTCGGGCAGCGGCCCCTCGCGCCCGGCGAAGCCCGTCGAGCCATGCACCGCCTTGTACCAGACCGGCGCCCAGACCCCGTCATAGGGTTTCGGCCCGGCGGGCCAGTGCAGCATCTCTTGATGAAACTCGATCTTCAGCGCCGTGCAGAGCGCCCGCAGCATCGCCTCGGGCGCGTCGCGTATGTCGTTGGAATCGATCACGATCGGCGCTTCGCCCTCGCGCTCGGACACCTCGTCGAAGAGCTCGGCCTGTTGCAGAAAACCGATGTCCTCGAGCTCCGCGGCCTCGTATTTCGAGGCAAAGCTCGCCAGCACCCGGGCGGGGTGGCGGATCAGGAAGACATTGGTCACATCCGCCATCCAGTCGCGCGGCATGCCCGCGATCATGTGCTGGCACATGTGCTTCTGGTAGGCATGTGCCTTCCCCTCGGGCGGATCGGCCCGGAGCGCGGCGGCGACCTCGGCGGGATCGGAGAGGCCCGCGGCGCGGATCTCCTCGGCCATGGGATGCGCGAGCCCGGTCCGGGCCAGATAGGCGGCATAGAAGGGCTCGTCCCAGGCCGCGCAATCGCCCCGCGCGGCGAAGGCATACATCAGCGCCGTCGAGAGGTTGCGCGGGCCGGACCACATGGCGATCCTCATGCGCCCACGAGCTCCTTGTAGGCGGCGCGGATGCGGCGGGTCACCGGGCCCATCTCGCCCGCGCCGATCATGCGCCCGTCGATCTCGCCCACCGGGGTCTGGGCCCCGAAGGAGCCGGTGAGGAAGGCTTCCTCGGCGGAATAGGTCTCGACCAACGAGAAGTTTTTCTCGAAGACCGGGATGCCCTCGCGGCGGCAGATCTCGATCACCGCGCGGCGGGTGATGCCGTTCATGCAGTAGTCCCCGGTCGAGGTCCAAACCTCGCCCTGGCGCACGATGAAGAAGTTGCAGGCATTGGTGGTGTTCACGAAGCCATGCACGTCGAGCATCAGCGCCTCGTCGGCGCCGGCCTTTTCGGCGGCGATGCAGGCGAGGATGCAGTTCAGCTTGGAATGGCTGTTGAGCTTGGGGTCCTGGGTCATCGGCAGGCCGCGCTGATGCGCGACGGTGGCCAGCCGGATCGGGCGCGGGATCGCGGGGCGCGAATGCTCCATCACGATCACGAAGGTCGGCCCGCGCGTCGACAGCGCCGGATGCTGGAAGGGCCGCGCCTTGACCCCGCGCGTCACCATCAGCCGGGCATGGGCGTCGGTCTGCATGCCGTTGGCCGCGCGGGTCTGTTCCAGCCGGTCGATGACCTCGGCGCGGGTGAGCCCGATGTCGAGGTCGATGGCCTTGGCGGCCTCGAAGAGCCGGTCCATGTGCTGGTCGAGAAAGGCCCAGGCGCCGTTGTAGAGCCGCAGCCCCTCCCAGACGCCGTCGCCCAGCATGAAGCCCGAATCGAAGACCGAGACCATGGCCTCGGAGCGGGGCTTCAGCCCCTCGTCGACCCAGATCAGGACCTCGGCGTTGCGGGCGTCCTCCTCGGCCTGGTGGGTGAAGGTCTCCTCGGGCATGGGCTCACTCCGCCGGCTGGATCTCGATCACCACCTTGCCGGTGGACTTGCGGCTGCGCAGAAGCTCCAGCCCCTCGGTGGCGCGCTCGAGCGGCAGCACCTCGCTGACATGCGGGGAGAGCCGGCCCTCGGCGTGCCAGGCGAAAAGCGTCGAGAGGCTGGTGGTGACCGCCTCGGGGCGGAAGCCCATGTAGCCGCCCCAGTAGATGCCCATGACCGAGAGGTTCTTGACCAGCAGGTGATTGGCCTTGATGCGCGGCACCTCGCCCGAGGCGAAGCCGATCGGCAGAAGCCGGGCCTCGGGGTTGCAGGCGCGGAAGGCGGCCTCGAAGGCCTCGCCGCCGACCGGGTCGTAGACCACATCCGCGCCGCCCGCGGCCTTCACCTCGGCGCGCAGGTCCGCGGTTTCGGCGTCGATCAGGATGTCGGCCCCGGCGCGGCGCGCGACCTCGAGCTTCTCGGCCCCGCGGGCATAGGCGATGACCTTCGCGCCCATGAGCTTGCCGATCTCCACCGCGGTCAGGCCGACGCCGCCGGCCGCGCCCAGGACCAGGAGCGTCTCGCCCTTCTGCAGGCGCGCGCGGTGGTCGAGCGCGAGGTGGCTCGTGCCGTAGGCGACCATGAAGGCCGCCGCCTCGACCGAGGTCATGGCCTCGGGGATCGGCACCGCGCGGCGGGCGTCGAAACAGCCGACCTCGGCCAGCCCGCCCGAACCGCCGAAGACCGCCACGCGGTCGCCCTGGGCCAGCCCGGTGACACCCTCGCCCAGCTCCGCCACGCGGCCCGCGACCTCCATGCCAAGCGCGAAGGGCAGCTCGGGCGTGTCCTGGTAGCTGCCCTGGACCATCAGGAGATCGGCGAAATTCAGCCCGCAGGTCTCGATCCTGACGGCGATCTCGCCGGGGCCTGGCCGGGGGGTGGGCATGTCCTTCAGAACCGGCGGCGCGCCATGCGCCTCGACGACCAAAGCCTTCATCCCGCACTCCTTATTGGCGAATTCCTCGCCTCCGGTGATGCGGCGCGGCGGGCAGCGGGTCAAGCCGTGGAAATCGGTTTCGCCCTGCGGTTCCAGACTGGCATACAACTCATGACACATCAGGGGGTCATATTTTTTCAACTCTTGCGGGTTGTCTCGGCAGGGGTCTTGGATATATCATGAGCCTTGCTGATTGGGTGCTCAGCTTGAAAACTTTGGTGCTTCGGAGCTCCGTCTGGTGCCCCTTTGCGCCAGTCGCTTTTAGAAGCAGAGGGCTCGTGTATGACGCATCCTGTGGACGTCCATGTTGGCAAACGTATTCGCCATAGACGTTGGTTGGTGGGGATGACCCAACAGCAGCTGGCCGAGAAGGTCGGCATCAAGTTCCAGCAAATCCAGAAGTACGAGACCGGCGCGAACCGCGTCTCCGCCTCGCGCCTCTGGGATATCGCCGAAGCGCTGTCCATCCAGGTCAGCTTCTTCTTCGAGGGCATCGACGAGCCCGAGGGTGAGGCCCCGGCCGCCGAGGACATCGGCCAGTCGGTGCCGAAGGACATCCTTGGCGACAAGGAGGCGCTCGATCTCGTGCGCTCTTACTACGCGATCCCTGAAAACCAGCGGCGGCGCCTCTTCGAGCTGGCCCGCGTGCTCTCCGACGTGGCCTGACCGCGCCGCCCTGCCTCTCCGCTTGACGACGGCTGCCCGACCCCCGGGGCGCGCCAGCGCCTCCGGACTTGATCGTGCGCGCGAAACGGGTCATCCCGGCCTTGATCGGCCCGGGGTCCGGGCCCGTGCCACGGGGGCAGGGAGGCCGCGCATGCGCAGAGACGACGCCGAGGAGATCCGGCAGGTGGCCGATGCCATGGCCGATGCGGCGGGCCGGGCGATCCTGCCCTATTTCCGCGCCGCCGACCTGGCCGCCGAGAACAAGCTCGACGCCGGCTTCGACCCGGTGACCGAGGCCGACCGCGCCGCCGAACGCGCCATGCGCGCGGTCCTGCAGGAGCGGCGGCCCGAGGATGGCATCCTGGGCGAGGAATACGGCGCGGTGCCGGGCCGCTCGGGGCTGACCTGGGTGCTCGACCCGATCGACGGCACCCGCGCCTTCATCTGCGGCGCGCCGACCTGGGGGGTGCTGATCGCGCTTTCCGACGGCGCGCGGGTGCATCACGCGGTGATCGACCAGCCTTATACCGGCGAGCGGTTCACCGGGGGGGCGGAGCTCGCCGAATGGCGCGGCCCCTTCGGCACCCGGCCCCTGGGCGTGAGCGGGGTGACCCGGCTCTCCGAGGCGCGGCTGATGACCACCTTCCCCGAGGTCGGCACCGAGGCCGAGGGCGCCGCCTTCCGCCGCGTCGCGGGCGAGGCCCGGCTGACCCGCTACGGGATGGACTGTTACGCCTATGCGCTGCTCGCCGCCGGGCAGATCGACCTGGTGATCGAGGCGGGGCTCAACGCCTATGACATCCAGGCCCCGATCGGGGTGATCGAGGCCGCGGGCGGGGTTGTCACCGACTGGCAGGGCCGCCCGGCGCTTGCGGGCGGCCGCGCCCTCGCCGCCGCCACGCCCGAGCTGCACGCCGCGGCGCTGGCCCTGCTGGAGGATGTCGCGTGAGCGAGGTCCTGATCCGCGGCGCGACCCATGTGCTGACCATGGACGACGCCGGGCGCGAGCTTTCGGGCGCCGACATCCGCTTCGCGGATGGTGTCATCACCGAGATCGGCCAGGGTCTGGAGCCTCGGGGCGAGGTCATCCAGGCCGAGGGCTGCCTGGTCACGCCTGGCCTCGTGAACACCCATCACCACCTCTACCAGAGCCTGACCCGCGCGGTGCCCGGCGGGCAGGACGCGCTGCTCTTCGGCTGGCTGAAGACGCTCTACCCGATTTGGGCGCGCTTCGGCCCCGAGGAGGTCTATGTCTCGGCGCTCACCGGCCTGGCGGAGCTGGCGCTTTCGGGCTGCACGCTGACCTCGGATCACCTCTATCTCTATCCCGGCGGCGCGCGGCTCGACGACACGATCGCCGCGGCGGGCGAGATCGGGATGCGCTTCCATCCCACCCGCGGGGCCATGTCGATCGGCGAAAGCGCGGGCGGCCTGCCGCCGGATGCGCTGGTCGAAGCGGAGGCCGCGATCCTCGAGGATTGCATCCGGGTGGTCGACGCCTTCCACGACCCCGCCCCGGGCGCCATGCTGCGCGTCGGCATCGCGCCCTGTTCGCCCTTCTCGGTCAGCCGCGAGCTGATGCGCGACGCGGCGCTTCTGGCCCGCGACAAGGGGGTGATGCTGCACACCCACTTGGCCGAGAACGACGAGGACGTGGCCTACAGCCAAGCGCAGTTCGGCTGCCGCCCCGGCCAATACGCCGAGGACCTGGGCTGGACCGGTCCCGACGTCTGGCACGCCCATTGCGTGAAGCTCGACGGCGATGAGATCGACCTCTTTGCCCGGAGCCGCACCGGCGTCGCCCATTGCCCCTGTTCGAACTGCCGGCTGGGTTCGGGCATCGCGCCGGTCCGGGCGATGCGCGACGCGGGCGTGCCGGTGGGCCTCGGCGTCGACGGCTCCGCCTCGAACGACGCGGGCAACCTGGTGGCCGAGGCGCGGCAGGCGCTGCTTCTGCAGCGCGTGGCCAGGGGTGCGGATGCCATGAGCGCGCGCGAGGCGCTCTGGATCGCCACCCGCGGCGGCGCCGAGGTGCTGGGCCGCGAAGACTGCGGGCGCATCGCGCCGGGCGCCCGGGCCGACCTGGCGCTCTGGAACCTGCGCGGCGTCGAAAGCGCCGGCAGCTGGGATCCCGCCGCGCTGCTCCTCGCCGGGCCGACGCGGGTGCGCGACCTCTTCGTCGAGGGCCGCCAGGTGGTGCGCGACGGCCAGATCGCGACGCTCGACCTGCCCGCCGTGCTGGAGCGCCAGCGCCACCTCGCGCGGCGCCTGGCCGAGGCGGTCTGATGCGCGCGGGAGCGGTGGGGGTGGTGCTGGCGTGCCTCGTTGTGGCGGGCTGCGGGTCGGCGGTGCGGGACGAAGCCGCAGGTCCTGGCGCGAGCGCCGCTGCGCTTCCGACGACTGCTGCCGCGCCGGAAATCACCGCCGATCCCAGAGCGGCCTCCGCGGCACCTATGACTGGCGCAGAAGCTACCGCGCTTCCCACCAATATCACCGCCGCCTCGGGCGCCGCCGTGATTCCAAACACAGCCGCCACGACCTCAAACGCCCGAGCACCCGTCGCGGCCACCGCCGACCCTACCTCCAACCTCGCCGCCATCACCGCATTCCGCGCCCGCGCCGGCCTCGGCCCGCTCGCGCCCAACCCCAGGCTTCAGGCCATGGCCGAGGCCCACGCGCGCGACCTCACCCGCAATGCCCGCTTCTCGCATATCGGCTCCGACGGCTCTGATATAGCGGAACGCGCCCGCCGCGCCGGCTACCGCTTCTGCCGCCTCGCCGAGAACCTCGCCCGCGGCCAGGGCAGTATCGAGGCCGCGCTGCGCGGCTGGACGACCTCACCCGCGCACCTGCAAAACCTGCTTCTCAGGGATGTCACCGAAGCCGGCCTCGCCCGCGCCCCCGGCAACCTCTGGGTCCTGGTCCTCGCCCGCCCCGGCTGCTGACAGAGCCCCAAAACCACCCTCTCAAAACAGCCCAACCGTCCCCACAGAAGCGCCCCGCCCGCCAAGAAGCCCCCTCTACAGGCCTGACCGGGCCGCAAATACTCCGGGAGCGCGAGGGCAGAGCTCTCGCTCCGGCCGGGCGGGCCTCAATGGCCCGGCCGGACGGATGGCCAGCCCGAACCCAGGAACCAAAAGCGCCCCGATCCAACCCACCCAGGCCTGACCGGGCCCAAAATACTCCGGGAGCGCGAGGGCAGAGCCCTCGCTCCGGCCGGGCGGGCCTCAATGGCCCGGCCGGACGGACAGAGGCACCCAAGCAAGCCCAAACACGCTCAGACCCGCTGCTCGCCCCCGACCCAGACCGCGCGCAGGGCGCGATCGTCGCCCATCATGATGGTGGCGAAGACCTCTTCCCAGGCATCCTCCGCCTGGGCCGCGCGCTGGGCGATGGCCGCGGTCGAGGCGAGGTCGAGGACCGCGATGTCGGCCTCTGCGCCGGGGGCGAGGCGGCCGATCAGCCCTTCGGCGTGCAGCGCCCGGGCGGAGCCCTCGGTGGCGAGCCAGAGCAGCTCGGCGGCATGCAGGGGCCGCCCGCGCAGCTGGCCGATCTCATAGGCCGCCGCCATGGTGCGCAGCATCGAGAAGGAGGAGCCGCCGCCGGTGTCGGTCGCCAGCCCCACCGGGATGCCGCGGGCGCTGAGCCCGCCCATGTCGAAAAGCCCCGAGCCGATGAAGGTGTTGGAGGTCGGGCAATGCACCAGGGACGCCCCGCTCTCGGCCAGGCGGTCGATCTCGCGCTCCTCGAGGTGGATCGCATGGCCGTAAAGCCCGCGCTCGCCCAGGAGCCCGTAGCGCTCGTAGGTGTCGAGGTAGTCGCGGGCCTCGGGGTAGAGGCCCTTCACCCAGTCGATCTCGTCGGTCTGCTCCGACAGATGCGTCTGCATCAGGCAGTCGGGATGCTCGGCCCAGAGCGCGCCCAGGGCCTCGAGCTGCTCGGGGCTCGAGGTCGGCGAGAAGCGCGGGGTGATGACATAGCCCGCCCGCCCGGTCCCGTGCCAGCGCGCGATCAGCGCGGCGCTGTCGTCATAGGCGCTGACCGCGTCGTCGCAGAGCTCCTCGGGGGCGTTGCGGTCCATGCAGGTCTTGCCGGCGAAGACCCGCATGTTGCGCGCGGCGGCGGCCTCGAAGAAGGCCTCGGCGCTTTCGGGATGCGAGGTGCAGTAGCTCGCCACCGTGGTGGTGCCATGGGCGGTCACGAGGTCGAGGTACTCGCCTGCCACTTCCCGGGCATAGGCGGGATCGCCGAAGCGCATCTCCTCGGGGAAGGTGTAGCTGTTCAGCCAGTCGATCAGCCGCTTGCCCCAGGAGGCGATGATCCGGGTCTGGGGGTAATGCACATGGGCATCGACGAAGCCCGGGGCGATCAGGTCGCGGCCATAGGTCGTCTCGGGCACCTCGGGGGCGGCCTCGCGCAGGGCCGCCGCGGGGCCGATGGCGGCCACCGTGCCCTCGGCGATCAGGACGCCCCAACCCTCTTCGATCCGGGCCGCCTCGGGGCCCTCGATGAGGGGGTTGCCGTCCCAGATCAGGACCCGGCCCGTCAGCAAGTGATCCGCGCTCATGCCTTGTCTCCCGGCTTCTTCCGCCGGCGCGACACTAGGCCGGGCGGCAGGCGAGGTAAATCTGGCGGCGGCCCTGTTTCTTCCCCCCGCGCTGCCCTACTCTCCGGCTGACCCCAGTCCCCGAGGAGTGCGCGATGGCGGAAGATCAGCTCGACGTGGCCCCCGAGCCGGAGGATCAGGAGAGCGACGCCTATGCGCTCGATCCCAAGACCATCACGGCGATCCTCTACAGCGTCGAGGTGCAGGACCGCGCGCGGCTGGTAGAGCTGCTCGAGCCGCTGCATGCCGCCGACATCGCCGACATGCTCGAGCAGATGAACGCCTTCGACCGGATGCGGCTGATCCGGCTCTACGGGCAGGAGTTCGACGGCGACATCCTGACCGAGCTCGACGAGGGCCTGCGCGAGGAGGTGATCCGCATCCTCGAGCCCGAGGTCCTGGCCGACGCGGTGCGCGACCTCGATTCGGACGACGTGGTCGACCTGCTCGAGGATCTCGAGGACGCGCAGCGCGACTCGATCCTTGACGCGCTCGAGGACAGCGACCGGGTGGCGGTGCAGCAGTCGCTGACCTATCCCGACTATTCCGCCGGCCGCCTGATGCAGCGCGAGGTGGTCATGGCCCCCGAGCACTGGACGGTGGGCGAGGCGATCGACCACATGCGCGCCACCGAGGACCTGCCGGACCAGTTCTACCACATCATCCTGGTCGACCCGCGGATGCGGCCGGTCGGCAAGGTGGCGCTGGGCAAGCTGATGTCCTCGCGCCGCGAGATGAAACTGGCCGAGATCACCGACGACAGCTTCCACGTCATCCCCGCGACCCGCGACGAGGCCGACGTGGCCTATGCCTTCAACCAGTATCACCTGATCTCGGCCCCGGTGGTCGACGAGAGCGAGCGGCTGGTGGGCGTGATCACCATCGACGACGCCATGCTGGTCCTCGAGGAGGAGAACGAGGAGGACATCCTGCGCCTCGCCGGCGTGGGCGAGGAAAGCTCGCTCTCGGACAGCGCCCTGCAGACCACGCGGCAGCGCTTTCCCTGGCTGGCGGTGAACCTGGCCACGGCGATCCTCGCCTCGCTGGTCATCGCCCAGTTCGAAGGCGCCATCGCCCAGGTCACCGCGCTGGCGGTGCTGATGCCGATCGTGGCCTCCATGGGCGGCAACGCCGGCACCCAGTCGCTGACCGTGGCGGTCCGGGCGCTGGCGACCCGCGACCTGACCGGCTCCAACGCCTTCCGGGTGATCCGCCGCGAGGCCACGGTGGGCTTCATCAACGGGTTGGCCTTCGCGGTGGTCATGGGGGTCGTGGGGGTCCTCTGGTTCGGCTCGACGGCGCTCGGCTGGGTGATCTTCGCGGCGATGATCATCAACATGGTCGCCGCGGCGCTCGCCGGCATCGGCATCCCGATCCTGCTCGAGAAGGCCAAGGTCGACCCGGCGCTCGCCTCGGGCACCTTCGTGACCACGGTGACCGACGTGGTGGGCTTCTTCGCCTTCCTGGGGCTCGCGAGCATGGTGCTCCTGTGAGCGGGGGTGAGATCAAGGCCGCGGCCCGCAAGGCCGCCATGGCGCGCCGCGCCGAGGCCTTCGCCGCCCGCGGCGCGGCCGATGCGGGGCATCTCTCCGAGGTGCTGGCGGGCTACCGCGGCGTGCCGCTCTCGGGCTACATGCCGATCCGGAGCGAGATCGACCCGCTGCCCGCCATGGAAGAGGCCGCCGCCCATGGCCCCGTCGGCCTGCCGGTGATCGAGGCCAAGGGCCGCCCGCTCAGCTTCGCCCGCTGGGAGCCCGGGATGGCGCTGACCGAGGGCCCCTTCGGCGCCCGTGTGCCCGAGCGCCTCGAGCCCATGGTGCCCGAGATCCTGATCGTGCCGCTCCTGGCCTTCTCCCGCGCCGGCGGGCGGCTGGGCTACGGCGGCGGCTTCTACGACCGCACGCTCGAGGCCCTGCGCGCCACCCGCGCAACGCTCGCCATCGGCTTCGCCTTCGCCGCCCAGGAGGACGGTGATGTGCCGCTCTCGCCAACCGACCAGCCCCTCGACATGGTGGTCACCGAGCGCGAGGTGATCGAGGTGGCGCGCTGAGGGGGTCCCTGGGGGTTTTTGGTTTTGTTGGGCGCCCGCCTGGCGGCGGGCGTCATCTCTGGCCCGCTGATCGTGCCGATCATCGGGCGGGCGAGGGCGCTGCCCTCGCGCTCCCGGAGGTATTTTCAGCCCGGTCATGCGCAAAGGGGTGTTGCGCTGGGGCTGGGGCGTTGCGTGCGGGGGCAGGCGGTTTTGTTGGGAGTGTGGCGCGGTTGTGCGCGCGGGGGCGCTGGCGGGGCGGTTTGTGCGGGCGAGTGGGTGTGGGGGCGCGCTGGGGCGGCCTTGGCGCTTGTTTTGCGCGTGGTTTGGCCGAAGCTGCGCCTAGCGCCTAGCGCCTAGCGCCTAAAGCCTGGAGCGCAGAGCCACCTAGAGCTCTGCAGGGCAGGTCTGCAGGGCAGGCAGGTGACGTCTTGAGCTGGGAGGGGGAGGGCGGCTGCGCGGTGTGCGCGGTGCCGGATGTGGCGGGGCCGGCCTGTGAGGGGGCCGCGCCGGAAGTGGCCCCCTCGCGCGCCCCGGGCCAGGCCGGGCGCGCGAGGGAAGGGGCTCAGCCCATGCTGACGCTGGCGGCGCTTTCGGGCAGTTCCTGGTCGAAGCAGCGCTGGTAGAACTCGGCCACGGTCTGGCGCTCGAGCTCGTCGCATTTGTTCAGGAAGGAGACCCGGAAGGCATAGCCCACGTCGCGGAAGATCTCGGCGTTCTGCGCCCAGGCGATCACCGTCCGCGGGCTCATCACCGTGGAGAGGTCGCCGTTCATGAAGGCGGTCCGCGTCAGCTCGGCGACGGTGACCATCTGCCGCACCTGGCGGCGGCCCTTGTCGCTGTCGTAGCCGGGGTTCTTCGACAGGACGATCTCGACCTCGGCGTCCATCGGCAGGTAGTTCAGCGTCGCCACCAGGTTCCAGCGGTCCATCTGGCCCTGGTTGATCTGCTGGGTGCCGTGGTAGAGCCCGGTGGTGTCGCCCAGGCCCACGGTGTTCGCCGTGGCGAAGATCCGGAAGAAGGGATGCGGGTGCAGCACCTCGTTCTGGTCGAGCAGCGTCAGCTTGCCGTCGACCTCGAGCACGCGCTGGATCACGAACATCACATCCGCCCGGCCGGCGTCGTATTCGTCGAAGACGATCGCCGTGGGGTTGCGCAGCGCCCAGGGCAGGATGCCCTCCTGGAACTGGGTGGTCTGCTTGCCGTCGACGAGCCGGATCGCGTCCTTGCCGATCAGGTCGATGCGGCTGATGTGGCTGTCGAGGTTCACCCGCACGGCGGGCCAGTTCAGCCGCGCCGCGACCTGTTCGATATGGGTCGACTTGCCGGTGCCGTGGTAGCCCTGGATCATCGTCCGGCGGTTGTGCTCGAAGCCCGCCAGGATGGCGAGCGTGGTGTCGGGGTCGAAGCGATAGGTGGAATCGACGTCGGGCACCCGGTCGCTGGCTTCGGCGAAGCCGTGCACCACCATGTCGCTGTCGATGCCGAAGGTCTCGCGCACCGAGATTTCGACCGTCGGTTTGGCATTGATATCCATCGATCCGTCCGCCATTCTTTCCGCGTCCTCCTGGTCGGCAGCCTTCGTCCGGCCCGTCGTGCAACATATTGCGGGGAGGAGCAAGGGAAAGCGCGGAGCGCGGCACGGGCGCCGCCGCGGCTCCCGGGGCAGGGCAGACAGGGCCGCACATGCAGGACAGGACCGGGGCCGGCGACAGCGCCGCGACGACGCCCCAGGAAGAGCTGGAAGCCTATCTCGCGCGGATCTGCCTGAAGGACCGGGCGGCCTTTTCCGCGCTTTACGACCGCACCAGCGCGAAACTCTACGCCATATCCCTGCGTGTCTTGAACGACCGCGCCGAGGCCGAGGAGGCCCTGCAGGAAGCCTATCTGCGGATCTGGCACCGGGCCGAGCTCTACCGGGCCAACGGCTATTCGCCGATGACCTGGCTGATCACGCTGACGCGCAACGTCGCCATCGATCGGCGGCGCAAGAAGAAGCCGATGCCGGCCGAAGGGCTGGACGCGGCCGAGACGACGCCGGATCTCGGGCCCGGCCCCGAGGCGCAGGCGGCGATGAATTCCGAGGCACGGGCGCTTTACGGCTGCCTGGGCGAACTGGCGCCCGACCGCGCGGAGATGGTCGAGAAGGCCTATCTGCAAGGCTGGAGCTACGCCGAACTTTCGGCGGCCACGGGCGTGAAACTGAACACCGTCAGGACCTGGCTGCGCCGGTCGCTGATCCAGCTGAAGGACTGCCTCTCGCGATGAGCGACCAAGGCGACACCACAGACGGCCCGACCGGCCCGGACCCCGAGGAGGACGCCGCCCGCGCGGCGGAATACGTGCTCGGGCTCCTGCCCGAGGACGAGCTGCCCGGCTTCGAGGCCCGGCTCGCGCGCGAGCCCGAGCTGGTCGAGGTGGTGGTCAGCTGGACCGAGCATTTCGCCGCCATGGCCGAGGCCCTGCCGCCGGTCGCCCCCGCACCGCAGCTCAAGCGCCGGATCGAGGCCTTGGCCTTCGGCACGCCCGCCGCGCGGCCCTGGTGGCGCAGTCTCCTGCCTTACGCGCTGGGGGCGGTGGCCGCGGCGGTCTTCGGCTGGGCGGTGCTGACCACCGGCATGCTGACGCCCGAGGCGCCCGAGCCCACCTATGTGGCCGATCTCGCCGCCGAGGCGGGGCCGGAGCTGCTGGTGCACGCGGGCTACCTGGCCGAGAGCAACGAGTTCCTGATCCGCCGCGACGGCGGCGCGGTGCCCGAGGGCGCCGATCACGAGATGTGGATCATCGGCGGCGACGGCACGCCGATCTCGCTGGGCCTGGTGCCGCGCGAGCCGGGCGTGATCGCCCGGCAGGTGCTGCCCGAGGAACTGCGCCCGCTTCTGGAAGGCGGCACGCTGGCGGTCTCGCTCGAACCGGCGGGCGGCTCGCCCGACGGCACCCCGACCGAGGTCCGCGCCGTGGGGCCGATCCGTCCCTACACGGAGACGTGAGGCAGATTTTTTCCCGCCAAGCGAAACCATCGTCGTCTCGCCTCCGTAGCTGAGGTGATCCCGTCGAAAGAGACGGGTTCATCAGAACAGCAAACGGGAGATATGAAGATGACCCTTCGCAAGACCTTCGCCGCCGGTGCGGCCCTCGCCCTTCTCGCCAGCCCGCTGGCGGCCCAGGACAACCCGCAGGTCGGCGGCGCCGACATGTTCGCCGACCGCACCATCGTGGAGAACGCGGTGAACTCGCCGATCCACACCACGCTGGTGGCCGCGGTACAGCAGGCGGGCCTCGTGGACACGCTGAACTCGGCCGGGCCCTTCACGGTCTTCGCGCCGACCGACAGCGCCTTCGGCCGGATCTCGGAAGACAGCCTGAACGCGCTCCTGATGGACGAGAACAAGGAGCAGCTGGCCCAGATCCTGACCTGCCACGTGGTCGCGACCGAGGCCATGTCCGGCGCCATCGCCGGCATGATCGCCGATGACGGCGGCATGCACCCGGTGCCGACCGTCGGCGGCTGCACCCTGCAGGCCCAGATGAACGGCAGCGAGATCACCCTGACCGACGAGAACGGCCGCACCGCGACCGTGACCATCGCCGATGTCGACCAGTCCAACGGTGTCATCCATGTGATCGACCGTGTGCTGCTGCCGGCCGGCCAGGCGGGCTGAGACGCTGACAGGCCTGCCCGCGGCACCTACATTGACGGGCAGAGCCGCGAGACGCGGCGGGGGCCCGGTCCGGCGACGGGCCGGGCCCCCTGCATGAGATCCCATCGGATCGACGAGAGGAGGCCAGAAATGATGAGCCGACGCACTTTCCTGGGCACCACCGCCGCCGCCCTCGGGCTGGGCGGAAGCGCCGCCCGCGCCGCCAAGGGCGACTTCGAGGTCACCCGCAGCGAGGCGCAATGGCGCGACATGCTGAGCGAGGCCGAGTTCCGCGTGATGCGCGAAGAGGGCACCGAGCGGGCCTTCACCTCGCCGCTGCACGACCTGAAGACGCCGGGCATCTACCAGTGCCGCGGCTGCGAGCAGCGGCTCTACTCCTCGGAGCACAAGTTCGACAGCGGCACCGGCTGGCCGAGTTTCTACCAGCCGCTGGCCGAGAGCGCCGTGGGCACCAAGCCCGACCGGTCGCTCTTCATCACCCGCACCGAGGTGCATTGCTCGCGCTGCGGCTCGCACCTGGGCCATGTCTTCGATGACGGCCCGCCGCCGACCGGCAAGCGCCACTGCATCAACGGGGTGAGCCTGACCTTCGTGGAGGCCTGATCCCCGGGGCGGGGCGCGCCCGCCATCGCACAAGAAAAAGCGCCGGATCCCCCTGCGGGTCCGGCGCTTTTCTTTTGGGCGGGAAGGTGCGGCCCCTGAGCGGCGGCCTTGGCGTGTCCGACGCCGCCGCCGCCCGCGCGGGGCGCTTACTTGAAGAACCGGCTGTCTTTGAGCTGATCCCAGGCCCAGACCACCAGTTGCAGCTGCTCCTCCTGGCTGCGGTCGCCGCCGTTCATGTCGGGGTGCAGCACCTTGATCAGCGACTTGTAGGCCTTGCGCACATCCGCCTTGGAGGCGTTCTCGCTGATCTCGAGGATGTCGGCGGCGCGCTTCTCGGTGGGCGGCAGGCGCCGGCCCGAGCCACCCGAGGATTTGCCCGGGTTGCGCGTCGCATTGTCGCCCAGCACCTGGTGGGGGTCCTCGATGCCGAGCCGCGCCCAGGCCCGGGCCTCGGGGTCGCGCCAGTCCTTGGTGCGCCGTTCCCAGACCTTGTCGGCGGTCGACTGGGCGTTCATCTCGGCCTCGGTCTTGCCGTCGAAGAAGCTCCACTGCGAATTGTATTCGCGCACGTGATCCTTGCAGAACCAGTAGAAGTCATCGAGCACATCCGGCGCCTTCGGCGCGCGGAACTTGCCCGGCTGGTTGCAGCCCTCGTGGTCGCAGACACGCGTGGAGGTCTCGGATTCGCCCGACATGCCACGCCGTCCGCGCGGCGCCTTCTTCTTGGCCGATTTCACGGACATGTCGAAACCGAAGGGATCTGGTTTGGTCATATTCGGACACCTTTTCGACTCGGACGCTGGAGTTTAGACAAACCGCGACCGGATTGCAGGGGGAGGCCCAAGAAAAAATGTCCCGGACCGCCATGATCGAAACGCGCCTGCGCGAGGCTTTCGCGCCCAGGGAACTGACCGTCCGCGACGACAGCGAGCGTCACCGCGGCCATGCCGGGTTCCAGGAAGGGGGCGAGAGCCACTTCCACGTCGTGATCCGCTCCGAGGCCTTCCAGGGCCTCTCGCGCATCGCGCGGCACCGGGCGGTGCATCAGGCGCTTGGGGCCGAGCTGGTGGGCGCGATCCACGCGCTGTCGCTCGACCTCGGGGAATGAGCGCGCGGGGCTAGCCGCGGGCGCCTTCGGGGCGCGGGGAGGCGTTGTTTTCCTCGGCCTCGGCGTCCGCCGCCTGGGTTTCGGCCTCGTCCCGCGGGGCCTCGGAGCCCTCGGCGTCGCCCGCCTCTTGCGCGCCCTCGGGCTGATCGCCCTCCGCCGTCTCATCCGACGCCTCCGTCACGCCGTCGCGCGGCGCTTCCTCGGGGCGGTCGGGATTGCCCGGCACGAGCTGCGCCGCGCGTTCCTTCAGAAGCGCCCCGAGCCCGCGCGCCGGGCTCTCGCCCTCCGCGCCTGCATCGGGCTCCGCGGCGGCGGGCCGCAGCGCGGCGGGGGCGGCGGGAAAGAGCGGCGGCTCCTCGGCGCGGGTCTCGGCCTCGGCATCGCCGGCGGTCAGCCGCTTGACGGCGAAGTCCTCGGCGGTGTCGAGCCGCGGGCGGCGGAAGACCAGGAGCGTGCGCCATTCGGTCACCGTGGAGCCCAGGCCCGCGCGTTCCTCGGAGGGCAGCGTATCGGCCCGGACATACTCCCAGCCCTCGGCGCCCATGTCGTTCATCAGGGTCTCGATGGAATGGGCGAAACGCGCCTTGGCGCCTTTCACTCCCTTGACCCGCTTGCCTTTTTCGGGGGCGGGAAGGACGCGGTATTCGTATCGGGTCATGGCGCTCGCGGTCCGGGGGAAACGGGAAGGGCGGGTCAGGCGGGCAAGATAGTCCTGCCCGCCCCGCTTGGCCAGTCGGCGCGGGGGCACCCCCGCGGAAGCCCGCCTAGAGGCCGAGCTTCGCGGTGACGATCTCGTTCACCGCCTTGGGGTTGGCCTTGCCGCCGGTGGCCTTCATCACCTGGCCGACGAACCAGCCCGCGAGCTTGGGGTTGGCCTGGGCCTTCTCGACCTGGGCGGGGTTGGCGGCGATCACCTCGTCGACCGCGGCCTCGATGGCGCCGGTGTCGGTGACCTGCTTCAGGCCCTTGTCCTCGACGATCTGCGCCGGGTCGCCGCCCTCGGTGTAGACGATCTCGAAGACCTCCTTGGCGATCTTGCCCGAGATGTCGCCCGACTTGATCAGCTTCACGATCCCGGCCAGCTGCTCGGGGCTCACGGGGCTGTCGGCGATGCCGCGGTCGTCCTTCTTGAGACGGCCGAAGAGCTCGTTGATGACCCAGTTGGCGGCGAGCTTGCCGTCGCCCGAGGCGCCCGCGACCTCTTCGAAGTAGGCGGCGTTGCGCACCTCGGCGGTCAGCACGCCGGCGTCATATTCCGACAGGCCGAAGTCCTTGACGAAGCGCGCCTTCTTGGCGTCGGGCAGTTCGGGCAGGCTGGCCGCGATATCGTCGACCCAGGCCTGTTCGATCTCGAGCGGCAGCAGGTCGGGGTCGGGGAAGTAGCGGTAGTCATGCGCCTCTTCCTTGGACCGCATCGAGCGCGTCTCGCCCTTGTCGGGATCGTAGAGACGGGTTTCCTGCACCACCTCGCCACCGCCTTCGAGGATCTGGATCTGCCGCCGCGCCTCGTGGTCGATCGCCGCCTGGATGAAGCGCATGGAGTTCATGTTCTTGATCTCGCAGCGGGTGCCGAGATGCGCGAAGTCCTGCGTCTCCTGGTATTTCTCGTAGGCGCCGGGACGGCAGACCGAGACGTTCACGTCGGCGCGCAGGTTGCCGTTCTGCATGTCGCCGTTGCAGGTGCCGAGGTAGCGCATGATCTGGCGCAGCTTGGCGATATAGGCCGCCGCTTCCTCGGGTCCGCGGATGTCGGGGCGCGAGACGATCTCCATCAGCGCGACGCCGGTGCGGTTGAGGTCCACGAAGGACATCGCCGGGTCCATGTCGTGGATCGACTTGCCGGCGTCCTGCTCGACGTGGATGCGTTCGATCCGCACCCGCCGGGCGATGCCGGGCTCGAGGTCGACGATGACCTCACCCTCGCCGACAAGCGGATGATAAAGCTGGGAAATCTGGTAGCCCTGCGGCAGGTCAGGGTAGAAGTAGTTCTTCCGGTCGAAGGCCGAGCGCAGGTTGATTTCTGCCTTGAGGCCCAGCCCGGTGCGCACCGCCTGCTCGATGCAGAACTCGTTGATCACCGGCAGCATGCCGGGCATCGCCGCGTCCACGAATGAGACGTTGGAGTTGGGCTCGGCCCCGAACTCGGTCGAAGCGCCCGAGAAGAGCTTGGCCTTGGAGGCCACCTGCGCATGGACCTCCATGCCGATGACCAGTTCCCAGTCGTGCTTGGCCCCGGCGATGACCTTGGGTTTCGGAGCCTCGAAGCTCAAATCCAGCATGAGATTGCGTCCTCTGGCGGCCTTGTCAGTCAAGCCTCGCGTGTAAGATAGCGCGGGGCGAGGGGCAAGAGGCGGCGGTTCGCCGCTGATCCCGCGGAGGCCGGGACTTGCCGAGGGGTGGGCTTTGTCGGCATGTTGTGCGCCATGGATCTGAGGGCGCTGATAGGAGCCGCCGCCGTCTGCGCGACGGCGGGCATGGCGGCTGGTGCGGATGTGCCGACGGTTGGCGGCGGCGTCGGCGGGGCCGAGGTGTCGGCGGGCGGCGCGGTTTCCGGGACGGAGGTGTCGGCCGGGCGCGCGGCGGCGTCGGCGGGAGACGCGCTGACGGATGAACCCACAGACACAGGCCGCGCGCTTGCGCGGGCCACGCCGGGTCTCAGCTTCGCCACGTCCGCGTTCACCGAAGACACATCCCCCGCCGCGCCGCTGCTTCTTGCCCAGGCAGGGGCGCTGCCCCTGGCGCTGCGCCCGGACCCGAGCCCCGAGGCGGTCTCTGCCTCCTCCCGGCCCAAGGCGCGGCGCGACAAGCTGCCCAACGCGCGCTGGGGCAAGACCGGCGAGCGCGCGGTCTGGACCCGGGCGGTGCTCTCCTCGCTCAACGGCCATGCCAGCCGGCTGCCCGAGGTGGTGCCCGCCGACATCGCGGCCTGGTGCCCGGCCTATCCCGATGCCGACCGGCGCCAGCGCGAGGCCTTCTGGGTGGGCCTCGTCTCCACGCTGGCGCGGCACGAAAGCACCTATCGCCCGCGGGTGATCGGCGGCGGCGGGCGCTGGCACGGGCTCTTGCAGATCCTGCCTTCGACCGCGCGGCTCTATGGCTGCCGCGCCGACACCGGGGCGGCGCTGCTCGACGGCTCGGCGAACCTCTCCTGCGGGCTGAGGATCATGGCGCGCACCGTGGCGCGCGACGGCGTGGTCAGCGACGGGATGCGCGGGGTGGCCGCCGATTGGGGACCCTTCCATTCCTCGGCCAAGCGCGGCGACATGATGGCCTGGACGCGCAAGCAGACCTATTGCCAGCCAATCCACGCCACCCGCCCGACGGCGCGCCCGAGCGAGGGGCTCTGAGCGGGCACGCCGCGCGGCGCGCATGAACGCACGCCCGCAAGCCTTCGGAAAATCCTGGGAAAATCGCGCGGGGCCAGCAGGCGCCCCGCCTCAGGTCGCGGTCAGCGCCTTCAGCCAGGAGGGCCGCGCGGAATTGTCCAGAAGCGACACCGCCGGGGCCCGGTGGCCCCCCAGCGCCAGCGTCGCGCGGCGCAGCATCTCGATGCCGTCCTCGGATTTCGCGGGGAGCGCCGCGGCCGAGATCGGCTCGCCCACGGTGATCCGGTAAGGCTGGCGGCCCTTGTTCAGCGTCTCGTGGAATAGCGTGATGTCGCGCAGCGTCGGGTGGATCACGTCGAAGAGGTAGAAGAGCACCGAGTTCCGCGCCCGGATGTTGAGCGGGATCACCGGCAGTTCGAACTTCCGCGCGATCATCGCCGCCGAGCCCATCCATTCGCGCTCGTGCAGGCAAAGGCCGCGGCGCTTGGCCAGGCGGCCCGCCGGGAAGATCACCCCCAGGCGTCCTTCGTCCACCGCGGCCCGGGTATAGGCCATGGTCTCGCGGGTCTTGCCGTGGCTGCGCTTTTCCTTGCGCCATTCCACCGGGGCGATCATGTCCTCCATCTGCGGCAGCACGCGCAGGATGTCGTGGTTGGCGAAGAAATAGAGGTCGGGCCGGATCTCGCTCAGGACGTGGTAGAGCATGATGCCGTCGGCGATGCCGGTGGGATGGTTCGCCACGATCAGCGCCGGGCCGTTGCGCGGCACGTTCTCGAGGCCGGTGACCTCAACGTCGCGGGCCAGCATCTTGCCCATGGTGCCCATGATCTCGGGGGTGGGGCTGTCGATGAAGCTGTTGCCGAGCTCGATCGTGCGCCGGTAGCCGAGCAGCAGATTCAGGATCCGCCGCGCATGGCGGGTGCCAAGCCGGTCGCTGAAGAGCCACGGCGCGCGCTCTTCGATGAGGGGATCGATGCGGTCCTTCATGTCGCTCGGCATTTGTCGTTCCGTGGCGTTACTGTTCCATGACATGACGCTTCGGGGAAGGGAAGCGACAAAACCGCCGCAAGCTCGGCGGCAAGATGCCACCGATAGAAGCCTGCGGCGATCAACGCGGAACCCCGCGTCGGGGTTCCCGCGCTGCCCTGGAAAAAATCCCCGCTCATCCCGCGAGAAGCCGGCTGACCATCTCGGTGGTGTCGCGGCTGAGGCCCGGCGTATCGGCGATGCGCTGCAGCTGGGCCTTCATCTTGGCCTGCCGGTCGGCATCGTAGCGCGGCCAGCTCTGGAAGGGCGCGCAAATCCGCGCGGTGGTCTGCGGGTTCTTGGCGTCGAGCGCGATCAGCCAGTCGGCGAGGAAGGCATAGCCCGCCCCGTCGGCGCGGTGGAAGCCCGCGTGGTTCATCGCGAAGGCACCGATCACCGCCCGGAAGCGGTTGGGGTTGGTCAGGTCGAAATCCGCGCGTTCGGTCAGCGCCTTGGCGCGGGGCAGGGCGTTTTCCGGCGCGGTCGCGGCGATCTGCATGGCGAACCACTTGTCCATGACCAGCCGGTCCTGCGCCCAGGTCTCGGCGAAGCGGGCGAGCGCGTCGGCGTCGTCGCCGGCGCGCACCAGGGCGGTCAGGGCGGAAAGCTCGATGGTCATGTTGTCGGCCTCGGCAAAGGCCGCGCGGGCCGCCGTGCCGCCGTCGAGCCGGGTCTCGAGCGCCAGCGCCGCGCTCCAGAGCGCGCGCTTGCCCGATTGCTCGGCGTCGGGCGCATAGGGCGCGTCTACCGTGGTCGCGGCCTTGAGGTCGGCCAGGAGCGGCGCGAGGCGCTTGGCCTTGGCCTGGCCCAGGGCCTCCACCGCGGCATGGATCGCGTCGGGGTCCGGGGTCACGCCGCGTTCGTGCAGCACCTGGGCGATCTCGGCCTCGGTCGGGCCCGAGAGCATCAGCGCGCGGAAGGCGGGGTCGAGCGCCTCTTCGGAGACGATCGCGGCGAGGCCCTCGATATAGGCGGCATCGGGCGCCGCGCCCTCGGTCACCTGGGCGATCAGGCTCTCGCGGGCGAGCTGCCGCCCGGCGTCCCAGCGGTTGAAGGGATCGGTGTCATGGGCCAGCAGGAAGGCGCGTTCGGCGGGGGTGGAGGCGCGCTCCAGCACCACCGGCGCCGAGAAGCCGCGCAGGATCGAGGGCACGGGCTTCTCCGACAGCCCCTCGAAGGTGAAGCTCTGCGTCTCCTCGGTCATCTCCAGAAGCGTCGTCGGCACCACCTCGTCGCCATTGGGGTTCAAGAGCCCCACGGCGATCGGCAGCACCTGCGGCGCCTTGTCCGGCTGGCCCGGGGTGGGCGGCGTGCGCTGGGTGAAGGTCAGCGTGTAAGTGCCTGCCTCGAAGGCCTCTTCCACCGACAGGCGCGGGGTGCCCGCCTGCGCGTACCAGCGCTTGAACTGCGTCAGGTCGCGGCCGGTCGCATCCTCGAAGACCTTCAGCCAGTCCTCGATGGTGCAGGCTTGCCCGTCGTGGCGATCGAAATAGAGGTTGAGCGCCTTGGAATAGGCGTCGTCACCCACCAGCCGCTTGAGCATGGCGATCACCTCGGCGCCCTTCTCGTAGACGGTCGCGGTGTAGAAGTTGTTGATCTCCTGGAAGCTTTCGGGCCGCACCGGGTGGGCCAGCGGGCCCTGGTCCTCGGGGAACTGGCGCGCGCGCAGGTCGATCACATCGCCGATGCGCTTCACCGGGGCCGAGCGCATGTCGGCGGTGAACTGGCTGTCGCGGAAGACCGTCAGACCCTCTTTCAGGCAGAGCTGGAACCAGTCGCGGCAGGTGATCCGGTTGCCGGTCCAATTGTGGAAGTATTCATGGGCGATGATCGCCTCGATACGTTCGAAATTCGCATCCGTGGAGGTCTCGGGGCTTGCCAGGACCGCCGCGGAGTTGAAGATGTTCAAGCCCTTGTTCTCCATGGCGCCCATGTTGAAGTCGTCCACGGCGACGATGTTGAAGACATCCAGGTCGTATTCGCGGCCGTAGACCTCTTCGTCCCAGCGCATCGACTTCTTCAGGGCCTCCATGCCGAAGGCGCATTTGCCCTCGTCGCCGGGGCGCACCCAGAGGTTCAGCTCCACGTCGCGGCCCGAACGGGTGGTGAAACGCCCGGGATGGGCGCGCAGGTCGCCCGCCACCAGCGCGAAGAGATAGGCCGGCTTCGGCCAGGGGTCGTGCCATTCCGCGAAGCCCGCGCCGCTTTCGCCCGGGTTGCCGTTCGAGAGCAAGACCGGCAGATCGCCCTCGATCCGCACGGTGAAGGTCGCCATGACGTCCGGGCGGTCGGGGTAATAGGTGATCTTGCGGAAGCCCTCGGCCTCGCACTGGGTGCAATACATGCCGTTCGACATGTAGAGCCCTTCAAGGGCGGTGTTGCGGTCGGGCGCGATCTCGACCTCGGCCTCGAAGGTGAAAGGCCGGTCGGGCGCCTCGAGCCGCAGCCCCTCGGCGCTGATCGCGGGCGCTACCACCGCGCCGTCGATCTTCGCCTCGATCAGGGTCAGATCCTCGCCGTTGAGGAAGAAGTCGCGGTCGCTGGCCTCGGGGTTCGGGGCAAAGCGGATGCGGCTCAGCACGCGGGTGGCGCCGGGAGAGAGCCGGAAGGTCAGGTGAACGTCTTCGACCACATAGCCGAAGGGCTTGTAATCCTTGAGGTAAATCGTGGTGGGCGCGGCGTCCTTCACGGCAGCTCTCCTCGTGGTTGGCGGGTCTCGGGTGCGTCAATCCGCACCCCCGGCGTCGCGGAACCGGGAAATCCGGCGAAGTGTTACTGCCGCAACGGCCCCGCGGCAACCAAACCGCGGCGGCAGATTGCCGATGACCAGAGGGGACCCCGTCGATGTCCGCACCCGATACCAATGTCGAGAAGCAAGAGCAGAACCACCGTCCCTCGCTCTTGGGGATCAAGGCCGCGCTGATCTACGGCGTGGTGCTGCTGACGATCTTCGTGATCTACGTGACGCTCGCCGCGGGCGACGAGGAGGCGGGGCTGGCCGGGGACGACACCGCCGGCTCCTCGATGGTCGAGGGCGAGACCGAGGCCACGGCGCTCGAGAACTACAAGGAAGAGGGCTACGAGCCCGGCGGCAATTCCACCGGCTCGGTGCAGATCCAGGACCAGTGATCCCGCGCCATGGGCAAGATGCGCAAGACCTCGGAGCTGCCGGAGAAGACCTGCCCGACCTGCGGGCGGCCCTTCCGCTGGCGCAAGAAGTGGGCCTCGGTCTGGGACGAGGTGCGCTATTGCTCGGAGCGCTGCCGCCGTTCGCGGCGGCGCGAGGCGGGCTGATCCGCGCGCGCGGCCCGGCCCGGGGCTGACCCGCTACAGCTCGCGGATCCAGAACTGCAGGACATGCGCGGTCTCCTCGGGCATGTCCACGTCCTTCCAGCGAAAACTGGCCTCGACCCCGGGCAGGGGCGCATAGCCGCGCTTCTTCCAGAACGGGCCGAGCGGGCGATGATCCGCGGGCCGCAAGGGGTGGTCGTCGGGCCGCCGCACCGCGCAGAAGCAGGCGTAGCTGCGCCCGAGGCTCCGGGCGTGATCCTCGCGCATGTCGAAGAACAGATGGCCGATGCGCAGCCCGCGATACTCGGGCAGCAAGACCGATTCCGCGCAGTAGAAGATGTCCGTCAGCGGCAGCCCGGTCCGGGCGAAGGGGGCGGCGAAATCCTCGGCGTGGTCCTCCATCGGCGTGCCGGTGGCCGCGCCGACAAGCCGCGCGCCGTCGAAGGCGCCGATCAGTACCGCGTCGCGGCTCTGGCGGTAGGTCTCGAGATAGGCGCGCTCGTAGCCCGCGCTGCCGTCGTAGAGGTAGGGCCAGTCGCGGAAGACGGAGATCCTGAGCCGCGCCACGTCGTCGAGCGCCGCATCCAGCGCCTCGCCGGTCAGCACCTCGACCCTGAGCCCCGCCGCGGCGGTGGTGCTGAGCAGGGGCAGCGGCCCGGTCTCGCGGCGCTCGCGGCTCATGGCGTGCCCCATTTGTCGGTCAGCGCCCGGTGGATCTGGTCGCGCGCGGCGCGGTAGGCGGCGAGCTTCTCGGCGCGCGGCCCGGATGTGCCGGTGGGATCGAGGATCGGCCAGTATTCCATGGCGATGGCGTGGCGCGCGGTCATCTCGGCGGCGATGTCGCGCGCGCCTTCGGACAGCGCGACGACCAGGTCGAAGCCGGAGAGCGCCTCGCCCATCTCCTCCATCTCGTGCAGGTCGCGAACCCGGTGGCGGCCCAGCTCCACGCCGATCTCGGCGCAGACGGCGATGGCGAAGCCGTCGATGTCGAGGTCGTGGATCAGCCCCGCCGACTGCACGTAGGCCTCGGTGCCGTAGAGCTTCTTCATCATGCCCTCGGCCATGGGCGAGCGCACCGCGTTGTGGTCGCAGCAGAACAGCACCGATTGCGGCAGCGGGGCGGCCATTCAGCCCCCGTAGTGCAACACGCAGACCAGCGTGAAGAGGCGGCGGGCCGTGTCGTCGTCGATCTCCACCTTGCCCTCCAGCCGGTCCTGCAGAATGCGCGCCCCTTCATTGTGGATGCCGCGCCGGGCCATGTCGATCGTTTCGATCTGGCTCGGCGGCTGGGTCTTCACCGCGTCGAAGTAGCTTTTGCAGATCTGGAAGTAATCCTTCACCACCTGCCGGAAGGGGGAGAGCGAGAGGTGGAACTCCGCGAGCTGCCCACCGGTCTCTCCGGCGACGTCGAAGACCAGCCGCTTCTCGCGGATCGACAGCGCCAGCCGGAAGGGGCCTTCCGGCGCGGGCGCATCGCCCCGCGCGGGCAGGGCGAAGCTGTTGCTCTCCATCAGGTCGAACATCGCCACGCGGCGCTCCTGCTCGATCTCCGGGGTCGGCGGAGGCAGGTTGGCGTCGTCGAGGTCGATGTGAACGATATGGCTCATGGCAGGCTCGCTCGCAGGCGTGTGGCCCTGCCTAGCGGCAAAGCCCGGCGGCGGCAATGCGGCGTTGCGGAGAAGACCTCAGTTCAGTTTCTGGAGCCGCGCGGTGACCGAGAGACCATGCGCCTCGAGCCGTTCGGCACGGGCCAGCGTCTCGGCGGCGGGGCCGATGGCGCGCAGCGCGTCCGGGGTCATCTGGGCAATGGTCGTCCGCTTGACGAAATCCAGGACCGAGAGCCCCGAGGAGAAGCGCGCCGAACGGGCGGTGGGCAGCACGTGGTTCGGCCCGCCGACGTAATCGCCGATGGCCTCGGGCGTCCAGGGCCCGAGGAAGATCGCCCCGGCATGGGTGATCTTGCCCGCCACCGCCTCGGGGTCGGTGGTGCAGATTTCCAGGTGCTCGGGCGCCACCCGGTTCGACAGCGCCGCCGCCTCGTCGAGGTCGCGGGTCACCACGATGGCGCCGAAGTCGCGCCAGGAGGCGCCGGCGATGGCGCGACGCTCCAGCGTCTCGAGACGGCGGTCGACCGCTTCGCCCACCGCCTTGGCAAGCGCGGCGTCGGGGGTGACCAGGATCGACTGGGCGCTCTCGTCGTGTTCGGCCTGGCTCATCAGGTCAAGCGCGATCCAGTCGGGATCGACCTCGCCCTCGGCGATGACCAGGATCTCCGAGGGGCCCGCGATCATGTCGATGCCGACGCGGCCGAAGACCCGGCGCTTGGCGGCGGCGACGAAGGCATTGCCCGGCCCGGTGATCTTGTCGACCGGGGCGATGGTCTCGGTGCCATAGGCGAGCGCGGCAATCGCCTGGGCGCCGCCGATGCGGTAGATCTCGTCCACGCCCGAGAGCCGGGCGGCCAGCATGACCAGCGGGTTGATGACCCCGTCGGGCGTCGGCACGGTGATCGCCAGCCGCTCCACGCCCGCGACCTTGGCGGGAATGGCGTTCATCAGAAGCGAAGAGGGGTAGGAGGCCAGCCCCCCGGGCACGTAAAGCCCCGCGGCGGCTACCGGCGTCCAGCGCCAGCCCAGCCGCGCGCCGTGCTCGTCCTGCCACATGGCGTCCTCGGGCATCTGGCGGGCGTGATAGGCGCGGATGCGCTCGGCGGCCTGTTCCAGTGCGGCGCGGTCGCTGTCGGGCACCTTGGCGATCTCGGCGTCGACCTCGGCGCGGCTGAGCGCCAGGCCGTCGGGCGCAAGCTCGAGCCGGTCGAAGCGCGCGGTGTAGTCCAGCAGCGCGGCATCGCCCCGGGCGCGCACATCGGCGATGATCCCGGCGACGGTGTCGTCGACATCGGGGCTGTCCTCGCGTTTGGCGGTCAGCAGCTCCCGGAAACGTGCCTCGAAATCCGCGTCGCGGCTGTCGATGAAGACGGGCATGGCAAATCCTCTGTGGCATCGCCCCGCCCATGCGGCGAAGGCGGGGCGGCGCGGATCGGTCTGTTCGGTTACTCGGGGTGGCGCGGCAGCTTGCCCGAGGGGGCGTGATAGGGGCGGGTGACGTCCTTGAGGCGCAGCTCCAGCGCCTCGACCTCGGCGCGCAGCGCCCCGTCGCCCGCCAGCGTGATCTCGACCGCGCCGGCGGCATCCTCGCCGGGGTGGAACTCCACGGTCAGGATCTGCAGCACCGTGTCGCGGTCCGAACGGTCGATGCCCTGGCTCGCCACCCGGGTCACGTTCTCGATCACCAGGAGCGACTGCACCCGCTCGACGCCCGCGGCGCTTTCCTCGCGGCGGAGCCGGTTCACCAGGAGCGCGAGCTGGCGCGGGCCCCGCCGCCAGGTGATCTCGGTCACCGGCAGGACCGCGTCCTGCACCAGCGCGGCCAGCACCGCCAGGTCGTCGGGGTCCATCGCCCCGAGGTTCAAGGGTTTCGCCGAGGCGTCCTCGAAGCGTGCGTCTTCGCTCATTCGCCTTTGACCCTTTCGATCTTGGCGCCGACGCCCGAGAGCTTGGCGACGACATGTTCATAGCCGCGGTCCAGGTGGTAGACGCGGTTCACCACCGTGTCGCCCTCGGCCGCGAGCCCGGCGAGGATCAGCGACACGCTGGCGCGCAGATCGGTCGCCATGACCGGCGCGCCCTTCAGCCGCTCGACCCCGGTGACCTTCGCGATGCCGCCCTGGACGTCGATATGCGCGCCCATGCGGCTCAGCTCGGGCGCGTGCATGAACCTGTTCTCGAAGATCTTCTCTTCAAGCACCGAGGTGCCCTCGGCGGTGCACAAAAGCGCCATCATCTGCGCCTGCAGGTCGGTGGGGAAGCCGGGGAAGGGCTCGGTGGTCACATCCACCGCCTGCACCCGGCCGTTCTTGCGGGCGACCTTCAGGCCTCGGTCGGTCTCGGTGACCTCGATGCCGGCCTCGTCGAGCTTGGCGGCGAAGGCTTCGACCAGGCGCATCTCGCCGCCGAGGCAGGTGACCTCGCCGCCGGCGATGGCGGGGGCGAGCATATAGGTGCCCAGCTCGATCCGGTCCGAGACCACGCGATGGGTGGCGCCGCCGAGGCGGTCGACGCCCTCGATGGTGATCTCATGGGTGCCGTCGCCCTCGATCCGGGCGCCCATGGCGCGCAGGCAGCGCGCCAGGTCGACGATCTCGGGCTCGCGGGCGGCGTTCTTGATGACCGTGGTGCCCTTGGCCAGCGTCGCCGCCATGAGCGCGTTTTCGGTGGCGCCCACCGAGACCAGCGGGAAGTCGACGACCCCGCCCTTGAGCCCGCCCGGCGCCTTGGCGTGCACATAGCCGTCGCGCAGGTCCAGCTCGGCCCCGAGCGCCTCGAGCGCGCGCAGGTGCAGGTCGACGGGCCGCGCGCCGATGGCGCAGCCGCCGGGCAGCGAGACCACCGCGTGGCCGTCGCGCGCCAGCATCGGGCCCAGCACCAGGATCGAGGCGCGCATCTTCCGCACGATGTCGTATTCGGCCTTGTGGTTGTCGAGCGCATGGCTCGACAGCGCCAGCACATGGCCGTCCTGCAGCGCGGTGACCTCGGCGCCCAGCGACTGCAGAAGCGTCGTCATGGTGCGGATGTCGGAGAGCCGCGGCGCGTTCATCAGCGTCAGCGGTTCCTCGCTGAGCAGCGTCGCCGGCATCAGCGTCAGGCAGGCGTTCTTCGCGCCCGCGATGGGAATCTCGCCCGAAAGCGGGCCGTTGCCGGTCACGACGATCGAATCCATGGCCTCAATCCTTGTCCTTGTCGTCCTGCGTCTCGCGCGCGGTGCGGGCGCGGGCCTGTGCCTTGCGCCGTGCCAGGTTGGCCTTGAGCGCGGCTTTCAGCCGGTCATCGCGGCCACTTTCGGCGGGGCGCTTCTGCGGGGGTTTCTGCTCCATGGGGGGTCTTTATAGGAGCCGCAAAAAAGGGTCCAGATTCGTGCTTGCACCCCGTTTGGTTTGCCATTAGAGACCCGCCCACACCGCAACGGCGGCGGGCTGCTGTAGCTCAGTGGTAGAGCACTCCCTTGGTAAGGGAGAGGTCGACAGTTCAATCCTGTCCAGCAGCACCATTCTTCTCCTTACATCGGTGCAGGCGACGCCGCGTCGCCGGGAACCTCCCGCCTGTTTTCCGGGTTCTGTCCTGAATGACCCCGGTATCCGCGCTGCGGGACCGGGTTTTTTGACGAGGACAGGTGATGACCGACAGGACCGAGGAAGAGCTGAAGCAGGGCTACGGCAATCCGCCGCGCTATTCGCACGAGGAATCGGTCCAGATCGCCCGGCACCGGGCGCTGGCGCCCCGCGCGGTCTACGAGGTCGTGGCGCTGGAGGGCCGCGAGGAGCTGAAGCGCCCGCTCTGGTCGCTCTGGTGGTCCGGCATCGCCGCCGGCATCGGGATTTCCTCCTCGGTGCTGGCCGAGGGCATCCTGCACAAGGTCTTCGAGGGTTACGCCTTCCAGGGCCCGATCGAGAACATGGGCTACACCGTAGGTTTCATCCTGGTGATCCTCTCGCGGTTGCAGCTCTTCACCGAGAACACCATCACCGTGGTCCTGCCGGTGCTGAAGGACCGTTCGCCCAGGGTGTTTTCCTGCACCATGCGGCTTTGGGCGGTGGTCTTCGCGGCGAATCTGGTGGGCACCTTCGTGGTCGCCTTCCTGAGCGTGCATGGCGGCACCGTGGTGCCCGAATACGTCGACGGGATGATGAAGATCTCCGAGCATTTTGCCGAATACAGCGCCTTCGAGGCCTTCAAATACGGGGTGCCGGCGGGCTTCTTCATCGCCGCGCTGGTCTGGATGCTGCCTTCCTCGGAAGGGTTCGAGATCTTCGTGATCTTCCTCTTCACCTATCTCATCGCCATGGGCGAGTTCACGCATGTGATCGCGGGCTCCGCCGAGGCCTTCCTGTTGATGCTGGCGGGCGAGATCAGCGCCGGGAAGGCGATCTTCGGGCTGATCCTGCCGAGCTTCGCGGGCAACGTGCTGGGTGGGACGGGGCTCTTTGCGCTCCTGGCCTACGGGCAGGTGGCGCATGAGATCGACCCCGAGCTCGCCAATCCGCGGCGGCGGAAGAAGAAATAGGCGGGGCCGCGGGGGCGGAGCGCTGGTGCTTCGGTGCTTCGGTCTCGGGTGGTTTGCGTCTGTCGGGGCTGCGTGGGGTGAGCCTCTCGCCGCTTCTGGAGCGCGCATGAAATCCAACGGGTGAGGCTTCGAGCTGCACCCGCCACTCAGCACCATTTCTATGAAAATCCTGCGCGCTTTCTTGCGGCACATACAAAAAGCCCCGGCGCTCCTGTCTGAGCGGCCGGGGCTTTGTTGTCTCGGCGGGCGAGGGCGCGCGCGCCCCGCGTCTCAGTCCTCGAGCGAATCCGCGCGTTTCTCGTCCACGAGGCCCAGCTCCTTGGCCTTGCGCGCCTTGAAGCGCTGGCCGTAGCCCTCGATCTCGTCCTCCGGGATCACCTCGCGGGCGCGGCCGAAGACCTCGTCTTCCTCCTCGTCCATGTGGTGCTCGTAGTCGTGCTTCAGCGTGTTGAACTTGTTGAGCCAGCCCGGGCTCGACATGTCCATGCCGTTCAGCTCTTCCATGAGGTCGTCCATCTCGGCGTGTTCCTCGACCGAATGGCGCGCCGAATCCTGGCCCCAGGTCTTGGACATCAGCTTGGAGTAGAAGGTCTCTTCTTCCGCCGCCGCATGGCTCTTCACGTCGTAGAAGAACTCCTGCCAGGCCGATTGCCGCTCCGCGCTGTCGCCACTGGTGTCGGCGATCCGGGCGAGGAGCTCGCGGTGATGCGCGTGGTCGGCCTTGATGGCGTCGTAGATAGACATGGTGGCTGCGTCCTTGCTGGCTGGCGGGATGAATCGGTGCCGAGGCGCGCGGCCCTCCGGGCCGAGGTTAAGAAACCCGTCGGGTCGGGCGCGCATCGGCACCGGGTGAGAAACGTGAGACTCGCCCGCAGGTTCCCGGCAAAATTTTGCTGAGTGGGGGAAGGGGTGTTGGAGGCGTGCGGGTGAGGGGGTGGTTGGCGTGGTCGAGGAGGGGGGTTGGAGCGGACTAGGGGGCGCACACGCCGAGGAGTCCCTCAGGACTTCACGCGCGCGCCACACGGCCCGTGAGTTCCCCCTCACAGTCGCCACCCCACCGTCACACACGACGCACCCCATTCACACACAGCGCACCCCCTTGCGCCCGAATAGCACCGAAGGTGCCGGGCGCGCGCCGGACCGGCCCCTTGGGCCGGCGCTCCTGGGGATGACGTGCACAGCTGAACGCTAGCCCTGACCTTGCTGGGATAAAGCGCACAGCTCAGGGGGGCGGCAGCGCCGGCCCCCGGTCCGGCGCGCGCCCTCTGTGGGGAAGGGTGGAGAACGGGAAAGGGCGGGTGCAGAGGTTGGGAGATTGCTCTCGGCTTCGGCCTGGTCCTAAGCGGATACACCGATCTTCCGAGCAATCCGCATCCCCACCGTCATTCTCCCCCGACCTTGGAACGCCCTGCGCCCCCTTGCGCCCGAATAGCACCGAAGGTGCCGGGCGCGCGCCGGACCGGCCCGATGGGCCGGCGCTCCTTGGAGTGGCGTGCATAGCTGATCGCTTGCCCTGACCTCGCTGGGATAAAGCGCACAGCTCAGAGATCGGCAGCGCCGGCCCCCGGTCCGGCGCGCGCCCTCTGGTGCGAGGGGTGAAAGCGGGGAAGGGCGGGTTGAGAGGCCGGGGCTTACCCTCCGCGTCCGCTTGGTTCTTGGCGATCGCTCCTAACCTCCGAGCGAACTACAATCTCGGCGCGGCTTTTCCCTGACCTTGGACAGCGTTGCACCCCTTCCGCGCCGCTCCCCCTAGCCCCCCCTCACGGCAGCAGCGCCAGCCACAGCCAAGTCGTCAGCACCGACAGCGCGGTCGCGATCAGCACCGAGGAGGCGGCCACGCGTTTCGCCCGCCCGTACATGTTGGCGAAGACATAGGCGTTCACCCCCGGCGCCATGGCCGCGGTGATCACCGCCGAGCGGAACTCGTCCACGCTCAACCCGAAGCTCGTCCCGAGCGTCCAGGTGATCGTCGGATGCAGCACCAGCGTCACCGCGCAGACGAAGGCGATGATCCGCAGATCGCCCTCGGGCTTGTAGCGCATCAGCACCCCGCCCATGCCGAAGATCGCCGCCGGCAGGGCGGTGCGCACCATCATGTCGAGCGCGTTCTCCACCGGGCCCGGCAGGCCGATCGAGAAGATGTTGAAGACCGCGCCCAGGAGGATGCCGATCACCAGCGCGTTGTGCAGCATGGCGCGCAGCACCTTGCCGGGCAGGGCGGCGGCCGAGGCGCCATGGGCATGGGCGCGGGCGATCTCCATGGCGGTGATGCCGATGCCGTAGCATATCGGCGAATGCACCGCGATGATGGCGTAGTTCGCCTCGAGCGCATCGGCGCCAAAGGCCCGCTCGGTGATCGCCAGCCCCAGCAGCAGCGAATTGGCGAAGAGGCAGCAGAAGCCGATGGCGACCGAATCCTCCCAGTCGCGCTTGAAGAGGTAGCGCCCGGCGAGAAGCCCCAGCGTGAAACCGGTGATCGAGCCGGTGTAGAAACTGATCAACAGGCCCGCGTTGAACGACCCCTCGAGGTCCAGCGTCCAGATCGCGCGGAACAACAGGCAGGGCACCGCGAAGGTCTGGGTGAAATACATCAGCCCGTCGACGGCCTGCTCGGGAAAGACCTTCCGCCAGGCCGCGACATAGCCCGCGCCGATCAGGATGAAGACCGGCAGGATGACGTCGAGCAGCGCCTGCATTCAGCCCCGCGGGCCTCGGCTAGAGCGCATAGCGGATCACCATGCCGTCATAGGCCGGGGTGACGTTCTCGGGGGTCTCGCCCGCCACCGTCTCGTAGTCGAGATCCACATGCATATTGGTCAGCACCGCCCGCCGCGTGCCGGACTGGGCGATCCAGTCGAGCGACTGCGCCAGATGGGCATGGGTCGGATGCGGCTTGCGGCGGAGCGCATCGAGCACCCAGCAATCGAGCCCCTGCAGCGCGGTCCAGGCCTCGGAGGGGATCTCGGAGACATCCGGCAGATAAGCGAGGTCACCGACGCGGAAGCCCAGGGCGTCGATCGAGCCATGGGTGACCTCGAAGGGCGTCAGCTCGATCCTGCCGCCGGCGCCCTCGATGGCGATCGGGCCCTTGATCGTGTGCATGTCGAGGATCGGCGGATAGGGGCTGTCCTCGGGCTGCACGAAGGCATAGCCGAAGCGGGAATAAAGACTGTCCTGGGTGCCGCCATCGGCCCAGACCGGCAGCCGGGCGCGCATGTTGAAGACGATCATCCGCAGATCGTCGATGCCATGCACGTGGTCGGCGTGGGAATGGGTGTAGACCACCGCATCGAGCGCGCCGACGCCCGCGTCGAGGAGCTGCGCGCGCAGGTCCGGCGAGGTGTCGATCAGCACCCGCGTGGTGCCGACCTCGGTTTCGCGCTCGATCAGCATCGAGCAGCGGCGCCGCGCGTTGCGAGGGTTTTCCGGGTCGCAATCGCCCCAGAGCCCGCCCAGCCGCGGCACCCCGCCCGAGGAGCCGCAGCCGAGGATGGTGAAACGCAGCTCGCCCGTCATGCCGCCTCCGCCCAGGCCGCGGCCTTCCAGAACAGCCGCTCGAAATTCGCCTCGGTCTGCGCGGCGAACTCGGCGTAGGAGAGGCCGAAGACCTCGGCGCCGACCTTGGCGGTATGCACGGTATAGCCCGGCTCGTTGCGCTTGCCGCGATAGGGCGGCGGCGCGAGATAGGGGCTGTCGGTCTCGACCAGGATGCGCTCGGCGGGGGCCTTGGCGAAGATCTCGCGCAGCTCGGTGCTCTTCTTGAAGGCCGCGATGCCGGACATCGACAGGTAGAAATCCATCTCCAGCGCCCGTTCCGCCAGCCGCGCGCCGGAGGAAAAGCAATGCATCACGCAAGGGTAGGGCTTTTTCGCGAAGCCCTCCTCGAGGATGTCGCCCATGTCCTCGTCGGCGTCGCGGGCGTGGATGATCAGCGGCAGGCCGGTCTCCTGCGCCGCCTCGATGTGGATGCGCAGCGAGCGGCGCTGCACCTCGGCGCTCTCGGCGGTGTAATGGTAGTCGAGCCCGCTTTCGCCGAGGCCCACGAACTTCGGATGCCGCGACAGCGCCACCAGCTCCTCGACCGAGGTCAGGGGCTCTTCGGCGGCGCTCATCGGATGAGTGCCGGCGGCGTAGAAGACCGACGGGTTCGCCTCGGCGATGGCCCGCACCTGCGGCTCCTGGCGCAGCCGGGTGCAGATCGTCACCATGCGGTGCACGCCGGCCTCATGGGCGCGGGCGATGACCGCGTCGCGCGTTTCGTCGAAATCGGGAAAGTCGAGGTGACAATGGCTGTCGGTGATCCTCGGCACGCTCATGGTCCGTCCTTTGGGCTGCCTGCGGCTCTGCCCCCGCATATCTAGGATGGGGCAGGGCGGGTCAAGGCGGGGTCAGGCGCGGATGCGGGCGGCGGTCTCGCGCAGCTTCATCACCGTGTCGAAGACCAGCGAGGCGGGATCGACATTGACCGCGCGCCCGTGCCGGGCCCGGTCGCCGGCGACCTGGGCCACCTCGGCCCAGGCGCGGCCCGCGGCGGGCGAGGGGGCGAGCCGCTGGAAGACCTCGGCCTCGCCGGGCGCGGCGGGATCGCCGGGCGGATGGCCGGTCACGCCGGTCCGCGCGAGCCGCAGAAGCACCGTGTCGGTCAGCGAGAAGAAGAGGTCGAGCCGCTCCTCGCGCCCGCGCTGGGCCAGCGCCTCGGCCAGGGCGAGCGCCTTGGGGCGGTCGAGGTCGGGCAGGCTGCCCAGGACCTCCAGGAGCCGCTGGTAGAGCGCCAGCCCCTCGAGCCCGACAAGCCGCATGGCCGCGCCCACCGAACCGCCCGAGAGCGCCGAGAGCGCCTCGGCCTCGGTCGGGGCCAGCTCGGCGCCCGCGAGGTCGAGCGCCGCGCGCATCTCCTCGGGGCCAAGCGGGCTGAGGCGCAGCTCGCGGCAGCGCGAGCGGATCGTCGGCAGAAGCCGCGAGGGCTGGTGGCAGACCAGCAGCATGGTGGTGCGCGCCGGGGGCTCCTCCAGGAGCTTCAGAAGCGCGTTGGCGGCGTTCACGTTCATCTCGTCGGCGGCATCGACGATGACCACCCGCCGCCCGCCATCGGCCGCCGAGAGCGAGAAAAAGGACTTCAGCTTGCGCACCTGGTCGACGCGGATCTCGGCGGCGAGCCGGTCGCCCTTGTCGTTGGTGCCGCGCTTCAGGACGAAGAGCCCGGGCTCCGCGCCCGCGAGGCTGCGGCGCATGACCGGGTGATCTGCGGGCAGCTCCAGGCTTTCCGGGCGGGGCGGGGCGCCGAAAAGGCCGTCGTCCTCGCCCGGGTCGGGGGTGGCCAGCAGGAAGCGCGCGATGCGCCAGGCGAGCGTCGCCTTGCCGACCCCGCGCGGGCCCATGAGCATCCAGGCGTGATGCAGCCGCCCGGTGGTGAAGGCGTCTAGGAAGGCCTGTTCCGCCGCCTCCTGGCCGATCAGCCGGGGCGTCTCGGCGGGATGCGGGGCGCCCTCGACGGCGGTCGGATCGGGCAGCTGGGGATCGCTCATGCCGGGGTCTCGAGGAAGCTTTGCGCGATGCGCGTCACATCCGCGCCGATCTCCTCGGGCGGGCGGGCGCCGTCGATCACCCGGAAGCGCCTGGCGCGACGGGCGAGATCCAGGAAGCCCTCGCGCAGGGTGGCCTGCAGTTCGAGCCCGAAGCTCTCGAAGCGTTCCTCGGCGTCGGGCCGGGTGGTGGCCCGCGCCAGCGCCGCCTCGGGGTCCATGTCGATCAGGAAGGTCAGATCCGCCTCGATGCCGATCATCATGGCGTGCAGCGCATCCACCGTGCCGCGCAGCGCGCCGCGGGTGATGCCCTGGTAGACCCGGGTGGAATCGACGAAGCGGTCGCAGATCACCACCTTTCCGGCCTCGAGCGCGGGCTGGATGGTGCGCTCCACGTGGTCGCGCCGGGCGGCGGTGAACATCAGAAGCTCGGTCTCGGCCGACCAGCGGTCCGGGTCGCCGTTGAGCAGGAGATTGCGGATCTCCTCGGCGCCGGGGCTGCCGCCGGGCTCGCGGGTCAGCACCACGTCGCGGCCCGCGGCACGCAGCTCCTCGGCCAGGCGGCGGGCCTGGGTGGACTTGCCGCTGCCGTCGATGCCCTCGAAGGTCAGAAAGGCGCCGCGCGGGCCGGTTGGCACCATCACATGACGTCCTGCGGCTGCCCGATGCGCTTCAGAAGGACGCCCGCGACGGTCATCACCCGGGTGACGAAGCCCGCGCCGGGCACCGCGGCCTCGGCGAAAAGCGGCACCCGATGCTCGGGCAGGCCCTCGGGGCGCACGATCAGCTCGGCGAGCTGCTGGCCTTCGGTGATCGGCGCCTGCAGCGGGCCGGTGTAGACCACCTCGGCCTCGAGCGGGCCGCCGGTCAGGGTCGGCAGGAGAAGCGTTACATCGCTTTCGGTGACCAGCCCGACGCTTTCGCTGGCGCCCATCCAGACCTCGGCATCGGCGACCGAGCGGCCTTCCTCGACGATGGTCTTCTCGGCGAACTGGCGGAAGGCCCAGTTGACGATGGCCTCGCTTTCCTCGGCCCGGGCGCGCTGGCTCTCGAGGCCCGAGATCGCGAAGATCACCCGGCGGTCGCCCTGCTTGGCCGAGCCCACGAGCCCGTAGCCTGCTTCCTGCGTGTGGCCGGTCTTGAGCCCGTCCGCGCCGATCCCGAGCCCCAGAAGCGGGTTGCGGTTCGAGACGTTCTGCGGCGCGCGGCCGTCGAACTCGAAGCGCTGCTCCTCGAACATCTCGTAGAACTCGGGGTAATCCTCGATGATCCGGTTCGACAGCAGCACCAGGTCGCGCATCGACATGCGGTGGCCCTCGGCGGGCCAGCCGTTCGAGTTGCGGAAGGTGGAATTGGTCATGCCGATCTGCTGGGCGCGGCGGGTCATCAGCTCGGCGAAGCCGCGCTCGGTGCCGTTGGGCGAGAGCGCCTCGGCGATGACCGCGCAGGCGTCGTTGCCCGACAGCACGATGATCCCGCGAAGAAGGTCGTCGACCCGCACCCGGTCGGTGGTGTCGAGGAACATCGTCGAGCCGCCGTAGGACATCGCGTGTTCCGACACCGGCAGCCGTTCATCGAGGCTGAGCCGCCCGTCGCGGATCGCCTCGAAGGCCATGTAAAGCGTCATCAGCTTCGACATGGAGGCCGGCGGCAGCGCCTCGTCGGGGTTCTTGGCCAGCAGCACCGTGCCGGTCTTCTGGTCGAGCACGAAGGCGGCGCGCGCCGAGGTGTCGAAGGCCAGCGCCCCCTGCACGGAGAGGACAAGCGCCGTGGCGGCAGCAAGGAGGATCTTGGCGATCGCGGTCATGGGGCAGCTCCGCAGGCTGGAGTGGATCGGAACGATGCGGCGGCCCGGCGCGCGCCGGACCTGGCGGTCAGTTTGACACCGCATAGGCGTCGGTGAAACCCGATGCCTTGATCTTTGCAAGCAGGGCGTCGATCTCGTCGCGGGTCTGGGCCGGGCCGACGACGACGCGCCAGAAGGTCTTGCCCGAGGATTCCTGCTTCTTGACGGTGGGCACCATGCCCTCTTGCCGCATGGCGGTGGCGGTGTTGCGGGCGTTCTGCTCGATCGAGAAGATGCCGATCTGCACATACGGCTTGGAGAGCGCCGAGGCCTGGGCGCGCGCCGGGGCAGGGGCCTCGGGCGCGGGCGTCGCGGCTGCCGTCTGTGTCTCGGTCTCCGCCGTGGGGGCGGGCGTGTCGAGCGCGGCTGCGGCATTGGCGGCCACCGGGTCGAGCGTCTCGGCCTCGATCTCGCCCGCCGCACTCAGGGCCTCGCCGCCGGTCGGGGTCGCCTCATCGGCGGGCGCGGGCGTCTCGGGCCCCTCGACCCGGCGCAGCGCCACCACATGCAGGGTCACCGGCGCGCCGGCGAGCATGTTCAAGGCCGCCGCCGCGTCCGAGGAGACCTGGATCCGCGGCCCCGGCGTCTCGCGCTCGCGCTTGAAGAGCGCGCCGATCACATATTGGCCGTTCTTCTCGTTGCGGATGATCACGCGCTCGGGCTCGGTCACGTCGGGATGCGCCACCCAGACGCCGCCGAGCGAGGGCCGCCCGTCCCAGAGGCCCGCCTCGCGGACCTCGAAGACCTCGGGCGCCTCGACGTCGCGCGCGCCGGTCGCCGCGCGGCTGACCTCGTCGCCGCCGGCCTCGGCGGTCTCGGTGCCCGGTTTCAGGAAGCCCGGCATCGCCGCGCTGTCGCAGCCCGCGAGCGCCAGAAGCCCCAGGCCCAGCGCCGCCGCGCCGCCGATCCGCGAGAGAATTTCCGCCATGTCCCCGCTCCGCCTTGCCTGTGCCGCGCCTCGGGTCTTGCCTGCCCGGATCGCGGCCGCGTGCACGGCACATCTTGTGCCGCAAATGCGCCGCGAGCATAGCCGCGCCCGCCCGCCAAGAAAAGAGCGCGCCGCCCCATCGGCGATTTTCCCCGCCACGGCCGCTTTCAGAATCGCGCGGGCAGGGCTAAGCGAAGGCGGCCGGAGGAGTGGCAGAGCGGTCGAATGCACCGGTCTTGAAAACCGGCGTGCGTGAAAGCGTACCGTGGGTTCGAATCCCACCTCCTCCGCCAGCGCTGCGATTTTGGATTGATTCTGGGTGTGCGGCTGTCGCCGGAACCCTTTGTTTTCGGTGGCCTGACGACGCCCTCCCTCCCGAAGGATTTCTGCCTTCCAACCGCCCTGACCCTCAGATGTCGAGGCCGAGATCGAGCGTTGGCGCGCTGTGGGTCAGCGCGCCGACGGAGATATAGTCGACGCCCGTGGCCGCGACCTCCGCAATGCGGTCGAGCCGCATGGAGCCAGAGGCCTCGAGCCGCAGGCGGCCGTGGGTCATTGCGACCGCGGCGCGCAGGGTCTCGGTCGACATGTTGTCGAGCAGGACCGCATCGGCGCCGCCGTCCTCCAGCACTTCGCCAAGCTGGTCGAGGCTGTCGACCTCGATCTCGACGCGCACCATGTGCGAGGCCTGCGCTCTGATCGCGCGCAGAAGCGGGGCAATGCCGCCCGCCGCGGCGATGTGGTTGTCCTTCACAAGGATCGCGTCCGAGAGCGAAAACCGGTGATTGAAGCCACCCCCGTGCAGAACCGCCTGTTTCTCGACGAGGCGCAGGCCGGGGGTCGTCTTGCGGGTGCAGGTGATCCGGGCGGCGGTGCCCTGGGTCTCGGCGACATAAGCGGCAGTGGTGGTGGCGATCCCGGAGAGCCGGCCGGCGAAATTCAGCGCCACGCGTTCGGCGGCGAGGAGGGCGGCGGCCTCTCCCTCGATCTCCATCAGCACCTCGCCCGGGCGGACGCGGGCCCCGTCCAGGCAGTGCGTGACCACGGAGAGCGCCGGGTCGACAAGCTGGAAGGCCATCAGGGCGATCTGCATGCCCGAGACCACGCCCGCCTCTCTGCTCGTAAGACGCGCCCGGGCCATGGTGCCGGGCGGGATGACCGTCCGGGTGGTCAGGTCGCCCGAGGTCCCGAGATCCTCGAGCAAGGCGGCGCGGACCAGCGGGTCAAGGATCAGGTCGGGAAGGGGCGGGACGGGCATCGGGAGTGTTCCTTCGATCTGCGGTCGGACCGGGCGCGGCTTTTCGACGGGAAGGGCAGGGTGGGGAACCCTGCCCGAACGGAAGTTGCCTGAACGTCCTGCGGTCCGGCATGTCCTCAGGCCTGCGCCTGCCGGGACAGGTCGATCATCCGCTCCACGGCGCGTCGGGCGGGCTCTGCAAGGCTCGCATCGACCTCAACGGCGCCCTGCATGCTGTGCAGCGACCAGAGCACCTTTTCGAGGGTGATCTTCTTCATGTGCGGGCACATGTTGCAGGGGCCCACGAACTCCACCGCCGGATGCGCGTCGGAGATGTTCGAGGCCATCGAGCATTCGGTCACCAGCAGCGCCTTGCCCGGCTGCTCGCGGCTGACGTAGTCGATGATGCCATGCGTCGAGCCGGAGAAATCGGCCTCGGCGATCACGTCCGGCGGGCACTCGGGGTGCGCGATGATGCGGGTGTCGGGCTGCCACTCCCGAAACTCCTGCAACTCGCGCGCGGTGAACCGCTCGTGCACGATGCAGGACCCGTCGTGCCAGACCACGGTCTTCTGCGGTACCTGCCGGGAGACGTTCTGGGCCAGGTACTTGTCGGGCGCCATGATCACCGTCTCGGCGTCGAGCGCGGCGACGATCTGCGCGGCGTTGGACGAGGTGCAGCAGATGTCGGAGGCGGCCTTCACCTCGGCCGAGGTGTTCACATAGGTCACCACCGGCGCGCCGGGATAGCGGCGGCGCAGCTCCGCGATGTCTGCGGGCGTGATGCTCTCGGCCAGCGAGCAGCCGGCGTCCATGTCCGGGATCAGCACGGTCTTGCCCGGGTTCAGGAGCTTCGAGGTCTCGGCCATGAAATGCACGCCGCATTGCACGATCACATCGGCCTCGATCTCGGCGGCGGCGATCGCAAGCTGCAGGCTGTCACCGACCACATCGGCGATGCCGTGGTAGATCTGCGGCGTCATGTAGTTATGCGCGAGGATGACGGCGTTGCGCTCGGTCTTGAGGCGGTTGATCGCCGCGACATAGGGGGCATGCAGGGCCCAGTCAGCCGGCGGAACCACCCGGCGCATGCGCGCGTAGATGGGGCCCAGCCGGTCCGCGGTCTCTGGCGAAGGCGCAAGGTCGTAGTGGTCGCCGAGCGTCTCGGCGATAGCGGCGTGATCCAGCATGTCGGAGGAGACCTTCCCGGAAAATTCGTCAAACGGCTGAGCCTGAACGGCGGGGCTCAGGCGGGCGTGCCTTGATTAGACGCAAGTTGACGTAGGGGCAAGTTGTGGTTTTCTGGGCGGGCCCGCCCGCGTGTCGCGGCTGCCTCCGGTTTATGGACTGCGACGGCGCAACCGCGGTCCGTATCAGCGCGGCGGCGCTGAGGGGGCGGTTCAGGCAGCCCCGCTTTGGCCTGCGCGGCGCAATGGAGACCCGCGGCAAGCCGTGCGACTTAACAATCGGTTATGGCTTGGAGACATAGTTTGATTTGAGGTTATCAAGGGCAGGGGCGATCTATGTCAGGTAATGTGACGGAGACCTGACCCGATGGCGACATCCGAGCTTCCCCTGGCCCCCTTCGACCAAGCCCTGACCGGGCTGGTCATCGCGGGCGAAACCAATATCCAGAACCGCGAGAACCCGGTCTCGGCGCTGGCGGGCGTGCTGCCTGTGCTCGAGGCCGCGGATCTGCGGTTCCTGCATCTTGAAGGGCCTCTTTGCGAACCCTCCGAGGATCCCGCCGACCCGGACATCCCGCACAAGGAGCGCTGGCGGCATTCGCATCCCGACATGGTGCGGGCGCTGACCGACGCGGGCATCGATGCGGTCAGCTGCGCAAGCAATGTCAGCTATCCGCAAACCGCCGCGTTGCGCAGCGCGCAGGTCCTGCGCCAGGCCGGCGTGGCCTTTGCCGGCGTCGGTGAGACCCGCGCCGCGGCTAGGCGGCCGGCCATCTTCCGGCACGGCGATCTGCGCATCGGCGTTCTGAGCTTCACCACCGTCTTCTGGCCGTCCCGCCATGCCGCCGACCGCGATACGCCCGGCACGGCGGTGATCCGTGCGGGCACGGCCTATCGTCCCGGCCGCCGGGCCCTGGAGATGCCGGGCGCCCCGCCCGAGGTCGTCACCTGGGTCGAGCCCGCCGACGCCGAGGAGCTGCAGGCCGAGATCCGCGCTCTCAAGCAAGAGACCGACATCGCCATCCTGTCCTGTCATTGGGGGGTATCGAGCTCGCCTGAGCCGACCGACTACCAGCGCCAGCTGGCGCGGCTGGCCATCCACGCGGGCATCGACATCGTCGTGGGCCACCACCCGCATGTGATCCAGCCGATCGAATTCCACAACGGCAAGCCGATCTTCTACAGCCTCGGCAATTTCGCCTTCGATTGGCCCAAGATGCACGACCGCCACAAGGACGGTCTGATGTTGCGCTTCGACTTCGACGGATCGGAGCGGCGCCGGATCCGGCTGGTTCCGGTGATGCGCGACGCCGACAACCAGGTGACGCCGCTGAGCTTGTCGAGCGCCGATGGCGCGAGGATCGTCGCCCGCCTCAAGGAACTGTCGGGCGATGCCATCACCCTCACCGAAAACGCGCTGGACCTGACCCTGTCGGATCCCGCCGACGCCGCGCGGCCGAAACCGGACCTCGCACTGGAAACCCTCTGACCGAAAGGACCGCGACATGTCCGATATGCTGTCTCACTGGGCGATCTTCGAGGACGCCCGCAACATTGCCGCGCAGGACGACAAGTTCGATCCCGAACTGAGCCGCGTGATCGAAACCTACCTGGAGTACGCCCGCCTCGGCACCGTCTCGCGCGGGGGGAACCAGTGGATGGGCCCGATCATCAAGAGGGCCCGCGCCGCCTGGGGTGAGGCCGAGGCCCATCCCGCCCAGGACCGCAAGCTGGCCTATGCGCTGGGCGGCCTGCCGCACCAGGCGATCGACAATGTCATCAAGCCCTATCGCAACATGGTCGTGCGCCGCGACGAGGCGCATGACAGGCCGCTGGAGGCCGCCAACCGCTGGCTCTACGCCTACCATGACGCTTTCGTGCTGAAGAAGGTCTTCGGCGGCGGCGAGGACGGTGCCTTCTTCAACAAGTTTCTGCTGGCGGCGAACCCGACCTCGACCGGGCAGGCCATCGAGGACTACGCCCGCACCATGGTGCTGCGCGGCCTTCAGGGGTTACACACGCTGTCGCCCAATATCGAGGACATGGACGGCTGGCTCGATCGGAGCGTCGATTTCATCCAGCCGGTGACGATCGATATCGCGCGGCTCGTCGAGGGTTATGTCGATCCGGACCCCGACAAGATGCAGCGCTTCCGGATCGAAGAGGAATTCTACCGCGAGGACGACCCGGCCATTCAACTGGCCGAAGCCGTCCGGTCCGGTGCGCCGGTAGAGCAGGGCCGCATCGACGAGGTGGCGGCAGGCGCCGAGGCCAATCAAAGCGTCTACGGCCAGGCCCTGGCCATCGCTATCCGCTACATGCGCGAAGGGGCGAAGCTCTGGCGCGGCGAGACCGAGGAACTGGACACGCCGAACTACGATACCGCCCCGTTCTGGGCGGAGCAGGCGGCAAAAGGCCAGGTCCGAAAGCAGGATGTGTCGGCGGCCAAGGCCACCGGCTAGGCGCGTCTAACGGGGAGCGGGGATATGGGCGGCATGTTCGCTCATCCACCGCTCTCCGACCGAGCGCAGGTGAAAGATCAGCCGCTCGGTATGCTTCGACAGGATGCGATTGCGTCCATGGATCACGAAGCAGGAGGTCTCCACCGCGGGACGGAAGGGGCGGATCGCCATGCCGTCCAAGGGGATGGAGCCGACGAAATAAGGGTCGACCAGCGCCACGCCCATGCCCGCGTGGACGAATTCCGCCGCCAGGCGCGAGTCCGCGATCTGGACCGCGATGCGCCGGTCGATCCCGTGCTCCTCGAAAACCGCGTCGAGGGACCGGCTGAGCGGTGAGCGGCGCCCCATCGTGATCAGGTCGACCTCCGACAGAGCGTCGGGCGTGACCTCGTCGAGATCGGCCAGCGGGTGGTCCTCGAGCATGAGGCAGACAACGCCGCCGAGCGCGATCGGCACCGAGGTCAGATCCTCGACGTCGACGAGTCCGTGCACCAGGCCGATGTCGGCGTTTTCATTCAGGACCGAGGCCTCGACGCCCGCGCGGTTGTTCATCATCACGACCAGCGGCACCTTGGGGTGGTCGCGGCGCATCGCGGCCATGCTCTCGACGAGGAAGCTGTCGGCGATCATCGACATCGAGGCGATGCGGATCGGGCGGCCCCAGCCCGCCGCGAGGGCCGAGGTCAGCCGCTGGACGCTGTCGACATTGGTGAAGACACGGTCGAATTCTTCCGCCAGCAGAAGCAGCTCGGGTGTCGGGACAAGCCGCGAGCCGCGCCGCTCGAAGAGCTGCAGGCCCGTCCGGTCCTCCGCGTAGCGCACCATGCGGCTGATCGCCGGCTGCGAAATATTGAGCGCCTGTGCCGCCTTGCCCATAGTGCCGTGGCGCAGGATCGCCCACAGCATCTCCATTTGGCGCAGATTGATACGTTTGGCCGGGCCGCTCATGTCTACTCATAACATCCGGTTATCGGTGAACCAAGTGCGAGTATTAGTCGAATCGACAGATAGTGGATAATGTATGATTGTTAGCGCGTTTCAGGTGGGTCCGAAACCGGCCCCGGAGGAGCGGGCACACCGTGGCCAATGGAGGAGGACAGAATGGCACGCGACACTCAGACTCTCATGAGGACAGGCTTGGGCGTCACGCTCGCGGCCCTGCTTGCCAGCACCGGCACCACGGCGCTTGCGCAATCCGCGACGGGGCAGGCGCCCATGCTCGACGCCTTGGTGGAAAGCGGCGACCTGCCGCCGGTGGCCGAGCGGGTCGGCTCGGAGCCTTTCGTGCATTCCCCGGTCGAAGGGGTCCGCAGCTACGGCGGTACTCTCCGCCAGCTGTACTCGGGCGGGGGCGACGAAGCCGTGCTGTGGCTGTTCTACGGCTACGAGCCGCTTCTGCGCTGGAACCAGGACGCCGACGGCGTCGTGCCGAACATCGCCGAAAGCTACGAGGCGAACGAGGATGCATCCGTCTTCACCTTCGACCTGCGCGAAGGCATGCGGTGGTCCGACGGCCATCCCTTCACCGCCCATGACATCGTCTGGTTCTTCGATCACGTCCAGCCGGACGAGAACATCGACCCGACCAACCGCCTGCAGTTCCTGGTCAATCAGGAGGTCTCGGCGCGCGCGATCGACGATTACACCCTGGAAATCACGCTGGGTCAGTCCAACGCGATGTTCCCGATCCTGCTGGCGCAGCCCCATGCCAATTGGCTGGCGAACTATCCGCCGCATTACCTCGAGCAGTTCCACGGCGGGTTCAACGACGACGCCGGGGCCCTGGCTGCGGAGGAAGGCTACCAAAGCTGGTACGAGATGTTCCAGGACAAGCTCGATCCCTTCCAGAACATCGACAAGCCGACGATCAACGCCTGGGTCCTGACGCGCCCTGAATCCGACCCCACGCAGGTCGAATATGCGCGCAATCCCTACTACTGGAAGGTCGACGACGAGGGGAACCAGCTGCCCTATATCGACGGCGCCGTGATGGAGATCGTCGAGAACCGCGAGGTCATGCTTCTCAAAGCGGTCAACGGCGAGGTCGACTGGATCGCCCGCTACATCAATACCGCCGAGAACCGGCCGGTCTTCTTCGAGAACATCGAGCGCGCCGACCTCGACTACTTCGAGATCGTGGTCGCCCGGTCCTCGCCGATCCAGATCCACATGAACCGGACCGCGCAGGACCCGATCGTCCGCAAGGTGCTGAACGACCGCGACGTGCGGATCGCCATGAGCCACGCCATCGACCGCGAGGAGATCAGCCAGCTGATCTACGCGGGGCAGTGCAGCCCGGCGCATCAGACCTCTCCGCGTCCCGAGGAGGCGGCCTTCTACGACGAGGAGATGGGCACCCAGTTCACCGAACACGACGTGGCGCGGGCCAACCAGCTTCTGGACGAGGCGGGCTATGACCAGCGCGACTCCAAGGGGTGGCGCATGACGCCCGACGGCGAGCCGATCGCGATGATCGCCACGGTGCGGGCGGACCGCCAGCCCTATGTCGACATGATGCCCTTCCTGACCGAAGCCTGGCAGGAGATCGGTCTCAACGTCGAATGGCGCTCGGTGGAGAAATCGGCCAAGAACGCCTTCCGGGACTCCAACCAGCATCACATCCTGATCGATGACGGCGATGGCGCGTCCATGGGGGCCTACATCTTCCCCCGGGCCTATGTGCCGCTGCACCCCGACAGCGCCTGGATGACCGGCTGGGTGCATTGGGCGACCGGCGTGGGCAGCGATCCGCAGGAGCCGCCCGCGTGGATGAAAGAGGTCATCTCCCTGCACCAGGCGATGCAGAAGGAGCCGGACCTCGACCGGCAGAACCAGCTCTACCGCGACATCCTGGCGATCCACAAAGAGCAGTTCAACGTTCCCGGCATCTGCCTGCCGGCCAACAACATCGGCTTCCACACCAAGCGGCTGCGGAATGTGCCCGATGTGCTGCACGGCGGCACGGTCAACCTGGGCTTCCCGGGACCCGCGGCCCCCGAGCAGTTCGCGATCCTCGAAGAGTAACCTCCCTTACCTTCGAGCGAAGCAGCTGGGTGCGCCTCCGGGCGCACCCTTTGTCTTTGGGCCGGGCCGCGGTTCCGACCAGAATAATTGCCCGCGGCGTTCGAAATTAAATTTGCCTGACGTCCGGGCGCGCGGCATGATTTCCCGTATTGAGACTATGGTGAGATTATGACTCTTTCAAAACGTGCATTGATGGGTATTCGCGAACGCGAGCTCGAGGAGCGCTACAGCGCCTTCAACAAATCGGCGAACGACCGCAAGCGGGTGGTCTATTGGATCGGCTTTCTCGATGGGGCCCTGTCGTCGCGCGGGATCGAAGACGGTGAGGAAGACGCCCTTCTGGCCGAAGCCGGCAAGTTCGCGGAATTCTTCAATGATCCCGATGCCTCGGATTTGGCCGAGGACATTCGTGCCCGGTGCTTTTCTTCGGAAGACGACCTGATGGCCCAATTGAAGCAAGTCATCGAGGACAAGCGGGCGACCCTGGGCGCAGGGCGCACCTCGGCTGAGACCGATGTGTTGAACGAGTTCCTGGGCTTCTGCGCAGGGATCGTCTGTGATGGCCGGGTGCTGGAGACCGAGGTGCGCGCCATTCGCTGGCGCTTCAAGTCTTCCGACATCCTGATGCATGCCGCGCCCTTCGCGAGCCTCAAGGCCGCGGTCGAAGCCGCGCTGGAGGATGACATCCTTTCCGAGGAGGAGAGCGAAGAGATCCGCGAATGGATCGCTTTGCTGGTCGGGGATGGTTTCATCGATACCGGCATCCCTCACATCGGGACCGTGGCCAAACTCGACGAACCAATAACCGATCCCGATGACATCGCCCTGTCCGGTTCGGTGTTTGTGCTGACAGGTCCAATGCGCATGGGGCCGCGGTCTTACATCATCTCCGAAATCGAGAAGGTCGGCGGAATCTGCGCGCCCCGGACGACGACGAGGACCGACTATGTGGTGATTTCCTCTACCGCATCCCGACACTGGCGGACAACGCATTTCGGGACGAAGATCGAACGCGCCTTCGAGTTGATCGAGAAGGGGGAGAAGCTGCGTTTCGTCTCCGAAGTCGCCTTGCAGAAGGCCATCGAGGCTGCGGGTTCTGCGGCGAGCCTGGGCGTGGAGTAGCTTTCCGCTCGAAGAGTATTGACCACGGAGGTTACAGGTAGGGGTGAGCAAATACCCTGTCCGGGCCCCGCCGCGTGACCGGCGCTGCGATCACCTTTCCCGGCGTTCCGCCGCAAGCGGGCGATAGGTGAACCGGCCGAAGTGCGCTTCCGCCGCCGCGCCGGAGGTGTCGAAGGCCGCCATGCCCACGAAAGCCCCGGTGAAGGAGCCATGCGCTCCGCGCCCGCCCTCGTCGGAGATCACCGAGGCGTCGAGCACCGGGCCGATCGGCTGCCACGGCCCGTCCTGACGCCAAGAGAAGCGTTGCTCTGCGTGATCGACGCGCACGCGCAGCTCGACCGGGCCCGGCGCGATCGGCACCGGCTCGGGCAGGGGGAAGGACACGCGAGCGTCGGGGAAATCCCCGGCGCAGGACATCAGGACCAGTGCCCGCCCGATCCCGGGCTCGTGGCTGACCATCAGTGCGTGGTGCTTGAAGCGGTTGTAATAGGTCGTCAGGCCCGCGTTCTGCTGGTAGCTGACGGGGTCGAAACGATCGAGCCGCGCCTCGGCTTCATAGGTGAAGTCTTCCTGCCGGCGCGCGACCAGCGACTGTTCGAACCAGCTGCCGATGCTTTCCCGGCCGGTCAGGGTGAGCCCTTTCGAGACGCGAAAGATCCGCTTGGGATAGGGGGTGCGCAGCCATTGGAAGTCCAGGGGCAGGTCCGGTCCGGCGAAATCATAGGTCACCTCGCGCAAGGGTGCGGGCCGCACCGCGCCGGGGGCGGGCACCTCGCTGCGGACCCGTAGCCCGCCCTCTTCGAGCCAGGGCCAGTCGTCGCGCCAGACGATCCGCTCCAGACCGGTCTCACGCCCGAGCGGGCAGAACCGGCCCTTGCCGTCGGGGCCTGGGATCGGGCGGCCCATCAGGAAGCTGTGGTACTGCGCGCCCCAGTGGGTCTCGAGGTATTGCCCGTGCCCGGTGCGCTGTATGGGCGCCTCGGGATCATCCTTCGCGGTCATCAGGTAGCTCTGCGGGTGGGTCTCGAAGGGGCCGTGAAGCTCGCGCGACCGGGCGTAGGTCACCGCGTGGTCAAAGCCGGTCCCGCCCTCGGCGGTGGTGAGGTAATACCAGCCGTTGCGCTTGAAGAGATGCGGCGCCTCGGTCAGGCCCAGCTTCGTGCCGGCGTAGATATTCGTGACCGGGCCGGTCAGCCCCTTTTCGGGCGACCATTCCTGCAAGAGGATTCCGTCGAAACTGTCATGCGCGGGATTGCCGCCGGTGCCGGGACTGCGATGGTTCCAGCGCATGTTCACGAACCATTTCCGCCCGTCGTCGTCGTGGAAGAGCGACGGGTCGAAGCCCGAGGAATTCACGTACCACGGGTCCGACCATGCGCCCTCCACGGTGTCGCAGGTGGTGATGTAGTTGTGGGCGTCCTTGAAGTTGCCGTCGTAGCGTTTGACGTCGGTGTAAACGAGCCAGAAGCGCCCGTCGGCATAGCTGAGGCAGGGGGCCCAGATCCCGCAGCTGTCCGGGTTGCCGCGCATGTCCAGAAGGGCCGCCCGGTTGAGCGGTCGCGCGACCAGGGTCCAGTTCGCCAGGTCGCGGGAATGGAAGATCTGGACGCCGGGATACCATTCGAAGGTCGAGGTCGCGAGGTAGTAGTCCTCGCCTTTGCGGCAGAATGAGGGATCCGGGTTGAAGCCCGGCAAGACCGGATTGCGCAGCATGGGCGTGCTCCTTTGTTTGCGAGGCCGCGCGCGCCGCACGGCGGTGCTGCCGCGGTCAGCGGTCTGCCCCTGGGCGCGGCATCTCGCGGCGCGCCGGCACCAGCAGCCGCACCTGTCCCCGGGTCATTCCGGCATGCGGATCTGCAGCTTCACATCCCCGGGCCTGGCTTCGGCGGCGCGGTCGAAGGCTGCGATGGCCTCCGAGAACGGCAACGTGTCGGTGATTAACGGCGTCAGGTCGACCCTGCCCGAGGCGATCAGCTCGATCGCGCGGGGGTACATGTTGGCGTAGCGGAAGACGGTCTCCACCCGGATCTCCTTGGCCTGCCAGGACACGATATCGACCGGTACCGGGTCCACCGGCATGCCGACAAGGACCAAGGTCCCGCCTGGGCGCAGGGGCTCCGTCAGGCGCGGGAACACCGGTGCGGCGCCGCTGGCCTCGAAAAGGCAATCGGCGCCCCAGCCCGAGGTCAGCCGCTCCACCGTCTCGGCAAGCGCCTGCGCGGGCACCGCGATGATCCCGGGATAGGCGCCGATGATGTCGAGCTTCGCCTGGCTCAGGTCGGCGACGATCACCCGGGCGCAGCCACCTGCCAGGGCCGCCAGGGCCACCATCATGCCGATGGGGCCCGCGCCGATCACCACCGCGGTGTCTCCGGGCTTGATCCCCGCGCGGGTGGCGGCCTGCATGCCGATGGCGAAGGGTTCGACCATCGCGCCCTCGGCCATGCTCACGCTCTCGGGCAGCTTGAAGGTGAAGGCCGCGGGGTGAACGACGCTGGGTGTGAGGCAGCCGTGGATCGGAGGCGTGGCCCAGAAGGTCACGGCCGGATCGACGTTGTACATGCCCATCAGCGCGGCCCGCGAGGACGTGTCGGGGAGGCCGGGCTCCATGCAGATCCGGTCCCCGGGCTCCAGCGCGGTGACCTCGGCGCCGACCTCGGTCACGGTTCCCGCGGCCTCGTGGCCCAGCACAAGGGGCGCCTCGACCACGAAGGGGCCGATCTTGCCCTCGGTATAGTAGTGCACGTCCGAGCCGCAGATCCCGACCGTGTGCACGGCGATGCGCACGTCCCGAGGCCCGAGTGCCGCGGGCAGGGCGATGTCCCGCAGCGACAGCTTGCCCTTCTCTTCAAGCACCAGCGCCGTCATGCGAGCCTCTTGGCGTGCCGCAGGAACTCGGGGTTCGGATCCAGCCCCATGCCGGGCACCTCGGGCACGGTGATCGTGCCGTCGGCATTGACCGGCCGGGTGTGCAGGAAGGCATCCGCCATGCCCGGCGCCTTGGGGTAGTATTCCAGCATCCGCGCGTTGGGGATGGCCGCGAGCAGCGACAGATGCGCCAGCTGGTCGCCGTGCGGGCAGATGTCGAGCCCATGCGCCTGTGCCAGGGCCGCGATCTTGAGGAACTCGGTGACGCCCCCGGTGTAGCGCGCATCCGGCTGCAGGATCGAGATCGCGCCCGTGGCGATGAGGTCGCGGAAGCCGTGCTTGGTGTATTCGTTCTCGCCGGTGGCCAGCGTCATTCCCGTGGCCTCGAAGATCCGGCGAAAGCCCGCGTAGTCGTCGGGCTGGACCGGTTCCTCGAACCAGAAGATGTCCTGATCCTCGACGCGGCGGGCCAGGCTGATCGCGTCATAGGCGCGGTAGGCGCAATTGGCATCGATCATCAGCTTGATGTCCGGCTCGATGGCCTGACGGACGGCGCGCACCCGGGCCACATCCTCCGGGATCTCGACGGCGCCGACCTTCATCTTCACCGCGCGGGCGCCTTTTTCGACGTAGCCGGCCATTTCCTGTGCAAGCTCCGTCAGACCCTTGCCAGGCGCGTAGTATCCGCCTGCGGTGTAGAAGGGGATATCCTTGCGGTACCCGCCGACCAGCCGATAGAGCGGCAGCCCGGCGAGCTTCCCGCGGATGTCCCAGAGCGCCATGTCGATGGACGAGAGCGCCCGCGTCTCCTGGCCGCGGCGGCCATAGAGCTTGGGCGACCAGAGGTCCGCCCAGATCGCCTCGGTCATCAGCGGGTCGCGGCCGATCAGCTTCTTGGCGAAGGAATTGCGGAACCCGCGTTCGCCTGGGCGCGGCCGGCCGATGCCGTAGCCGGTGATCCCGGCGGAGGTCTGCACCTCCACGAAGCTGATCTCGTGATGGGTGTAGGTGTGCAGCCCGTTCTGGATCGGGGTTTCCCGCTCCCATTGATATTCGCGGGTCTCCACCGCGGTGATGGTCAGGTCCGAGGTCATGTGGCGATCCTTGTCTGAAGGGCAGAGGCGTCGGTCCTCGTTAGGGCGCCGGTGCGCAGTGCCTCGTTCCCTGCGCCGGGCGGCGGCACCGCGGGCGTGTTTGCAGGGGCCATGCCGTGGCGCTGCGCCGCCGGCTCACAGAGGGGTGCTGGTCGGGAGGGGCGTGCCGGCCGCTCTCCGGTCATGCCACGCCTCGCCAGCCCAGCGTCGCCTCGACCCCGCGCAACTCGGCCAGGCCGCGCAGGCGCCCGACCGCCGGGTAACCTGGACGCATGGGCCGGTGGAGATCGGTCATCAGCGCCTGTCCGTGATCCGGCCTCATGGGGATCTGGGCATCCTCCCGACCCTCGGCCGCGCGGCGCTTTTCCTCCTCGAGCACGGCGGCGGCCAGCGCCACCATGTCGGTCGACCCGTCCAGATGCGCCGCCTCGTGAAAGCTGCAGGGCACGCCCGTGCCCTCCCGCCGGACGTTGCGGAGATGCAGGAAATGCACCCTCGGCCCGAAGCGGTGCATCATGGCGGCCAGGTCATTGTCGCCGCGCGCGCCCAGCGAGCCCGAGCAGAGCGTGATCCCGTTGGCCGTGGTCTCCGCCATCCCGAGGAGGGCCGCGTAGTCCTCGGCGGTCGACAGGATCCGCGGCAACCCCAGAAGCGGCCAGGGCGGATCGTCGGGGTGGGCGCAGATCCGCAGGCCCAGCGCCTCGGCGGCCGGGGCCACTTCGGCGATGAAGGCCGCGAGGTTGTCGCGCAGGGCCTCGGGCGTGACCCCGCGATAGGCATCGAGATACCCGCGGATATCCGCAAGGCTCATGGTGGCCGCCGCGCCCGGCAGCCCCGCCGCGGCGGTCCGCGCTAGCGCCATGCGCTGGTCGTCGTCCAAGGCCTCGGCGCGCAGCCGGGCGGCCTCGCGCAGGTCGGCCGGGTAGTCCCTGGCGGCCCCGGCGCGTTCGAGGACAAACAGGTCGAAGGCGGCGAAATCCACCAGGTCGAAGCGCATCGCCGTGCCGCCATGGGGCAGGCGATGGGCCACATCGGTGCGCGTCCAGTCGAGGACGGGCATGAAGTTGTAGCAGACCACCCGGACCCCGGCCGCCGCCAGGTTGGACAGGCTCTCGATCCAATTGGCGATGTGGCTGCGATAGGGACCGCTGCGGCGCTTGATGTCCTCGGACACCGGCAGGCTTTCCACGACGTCCCAGGACAGGGGCAGTGGCGCCTGGGCAATCTCGGCCAGCCGGGCCTCGATGGCCTCGGGTGTCCAGACCGCGCCGGGAGGCAGATCGTGCAGGGCGGTCACCACCCCGGTCGCCCCCGCCTGCGCGATATCCGCAAGGGAAACCGGGTCCTCCGGTCCGAACCAGCGCCAGCAATGTTTCATTCCAACCTCCGCTCAGCCGCAAGATCACGTCTTGAATCTATATTGCATGCCGGTATACAAGAATAGAAGCGGAAATCAAGTCAGAGTCGATGCAATGACCGAAGCGGTGCGCGTGGTAAGGCTGTTCGGAGCGCGGGATGTGCGGGTCGAGGAAGGCCGCGTCGGTCAGCCCGGGCCGGGCGAAGTCGCGCTCGACCATGTGGTCGGCGGGATCTGCGGCAGCGATCTGCATTACTTCGAGGAGGGCGGCATCGGCGGTCTGCCCATGCGCGCGCCCATCGTCCTGGGCCACGAGGCCGCGGGCCGGATCCGCGCCCTCGGGCCGGGGGTGACGGGGCTGTCACCCGGCGATCTGGTCGCGATCAACCCGGCGGTGACCTGCGGAGACTGTCCTTCGTGCCGCGCGGGGCAAAGCCAGCACTGCCCGGAGATGCGGTTCTCCGGCTCCATTCTGCGGGTGCCGCATATCGACGGGTTCTTCCGCTCGGGCCTGGTGGTCGACGCGCGGCGCTGTCACCGGTTCTCGAGCGGGACGACCGCCTCGGCGGCGGCCGTGACCGAACCTCTCGCGGTGTGCCTGCATGCGCTCCGCCAGGCGGGCGAGACGGAGGGGCGAGACGTCCTGGTGACGGGGGCAGGGCCGATCGGGGCCCTGACCGTGGCCGCCGCCCGTGCCGCGGGCGCGGGGCGCATTACCGTGACCGACCTGTCTCGCGCCGCGCTCGACCGGGCAGAGGAGATGGGGGCCGACGACGGGCTGGATGTCTCGACCGAGGCCGGCCGCAAGGCGCTTGCGGAGCTGCGCTGCGATCTGGCCTTCGACTGTTCCGCCGCCGCCCCCGCCATCGCGGCGGGCGTCGAGGCCCTGCGGCCGCGCGGCACCATGGTGCTGGTCGGGGTCGGCCCGATGACCGCGATGCCGCTCAATCGCATCGTCGCCAAGGAGCTGCACCTTGTCGGCACCCATCGCTTCGGCCCGGAGTTCGCCGAGGCGGCGCAGGCCATCGACAGTGGCCGCATCGACCCCAGGCCGATCATCAGCCATGTGCTGCCCGGGTGCGAGGCCAGGCGCGCGCTCGAGCTGGCGCTCGACCGGAGCCGCGCGGCGAAGGTGCAGCTGGAGATGTCGGAATGAGCGGCGCGGCCTCAGTCGGCGAAGAGCTCCGCGTTCTCTGCGGCCATCTCGTCGAGCGTGCCAAGCACGACACGCAGATGCTGGCGCATGCGCTCCTCGGCCGTCGCACTGTCCCGCGCGACGATGGCATCGATGACCGCGCGGTGATCGGCGAACAGGGGCTCGAGCTCGTGGCGCAGCCGCTGCCGCCCATAGCGCAGCCGGTCGAGCCGCGCGCGCTCGCCTTGGAGCAGTTCTGCCGCCCGCTCCCGTCCGGTCGTCTGCGCCAGTTCGAGATGGAAGGCGTTGTCGAGCCGCGAGAAGCGCTGCCAGTCGACCGCGTCGACCGCCGCGCCTTGGGCTTCGAGGATCTCTTCCAGCCGTGCGCGGCTGGCCTCCGGCAGCCCGCCGTCGATCAGGCTGCGGATATTGGCCAGCTCCAGCGCCTCGCGGATGAACTGCGCGTCCAGGATGTCGCTGCGGCTCAGTGGGGCGACCAGCGTGCCGCGGTTCGGCAGGCGGACGATCAGCCGTTCGGCCTGCAATTCCGACAGGGCGTCGCGGACCGGCGTGCGGCTGGCGCCGAAGACCTCGCCCAGGTGGCTTTCGGTCAGCGGCTGCCCCGGGGCGACATCCATGGTGAGGATGGCCTCGCGCAGGGCGGCCGCGATCTGCGGCGCCGCCGGCTCTCCGCGGTCCACCGGTCTGAAATGCGGCGAGAGGTCCGGTCTGATGGCGATGCGCGGCACGGGCGTGGTCTGATCCTGAGGGGGGTCGAAAGATGCGCGGCCAAGATTTCGGAAATCCCCGGCGATAGCAAGGAGGCAGCATGACGGCAAAAATGAAGGCGGTGATGATCGGTACCGGCATGGTGGCCCGCACCCATGTGCAGGCCTTCGCCGACCAGGAGGAGGTCACGCTTTCCGGGATCGTCGGGCGCAGCCGCGACCGGGCAAGCGCCTTCATCGAGGCCGAATGCGGCGCCCTGCCGGACCGGCCCGCCGCACTGACGCTGGAGGAGGTCTGTGCCGACGACAGCCTCGATTTCGCCGTCATCACCACGCCGCCGTCGGAGCGGGCTCCGCTGGTCGAGGCCCTGGCCTCGGCGGGCAAGGGGCTTCTGGTCGAAAAACCGCTGGAGCGGGACCTGCGCCGTGCCTCGGGCTTGGTCGAGACCTGCGAGCGTGCGGCGGTGCCCATGGGGGTCGTGCTCCAGCACCGCATGCGCGACCCGGTGCGGCGATTGCAGGCGATGCAGGCCGATTTCGGCCCGCTGCGCATGGCCGATATCCGCGTGCCCTGGTGGCGCGATCAGTCCTACTACGACGCACCGGGCCGCGGCACCTATGCCCGCGACGGCGGCGGCGTTCTTTTGACCCAGGCGATCCACACGCTCGACCTGGTGCTGGCCCTGGGCGGGCCGGTGTCGGAGGTGCAGGCCCTGGTCGCGACCACCGGGTTTCACCGAATGGAGGCCGAGGATTTCGCCGTGGTCGGCCTGCGCTTCGCTGGCGGCGCGGTGGGCTCGGTCATGGCGACCACCGCCGCTTATCCCGGCGGCGCCGAGACCCTCACCCTGCATTACGACCGGGCCAGCGTGACCCTCGATGCCGGGCGCCTGGACATCCGGTGGCAGGATGGCCGGACCGAGGTCCTGGGCGAGACCGCGGCCTCGGGCGGCGGCGCCGATCCCATGGCGTTCTCCCACGCCTGGCATCGCGACATCCTCACCGATTTCTGCGCCGCCCTGCGCGACGGACGCCCGCCGCTGATCCCCGGACGCGCGGCGCTGCGGGTCCAGGCGCTGATCGAGGCCATCGAGCGGTCGGGCCGCGACCAAGGACAGGCCACAGAGGTTCAGGAGACCAATACATGACGCTTCGCATGGCAGCGCTGGGCATCGATCACCGCCATATCTTCGGCCAGGCCGGCAACATGATCGCTGCGGGGGCCGAGTTCGCCGCCTGGTGGACGGCGCGGCCGACCAACGTGGAGACGGGCTTCGTCAAGCGCTTCCCGGATGTCCCGAAGCGGGACAAGGCCGAGATCCTGGCCGATCCGAGCATCGAGCTGATCCTGATCTCGGCCATTCCCGCCGAACGCGCCGCGCTGGCCATCGAGGCCATGCGCGCGGGCAAGGACGTCATGGTCGACAAGCCGGGCTGCGTGACGCTCGCCGAACTGGCGGACCTGCGGCGGGTGCAGCAGGAAACCGGGCGGATCTGGTCCATCGACTTCTCGGAGCGTTTCGAGGTGCCCGCCGTCACCCGCGCCGCCGAGCTGGTGGCGGAGGGGGCGATCGGCCGCGTCGTCCAGACGCTGGGGCAGGGGCCGCACCGGCTGAACCGGCAACTCCGGCCGGACTGGTTCTTCGACCGGGCGCAATACGGCGGGATCCTCGCGGATATCGCGAGCCATCAGATCGACCAGTTCCTGTTCTTCACCGGGGCACAGCAGCCCCGCGTGGTGGCGGCCCATGTGGCGAACCATGCCAACCCCGAGAGCCCGGGCCTGCAGGACTTCGGGGAAATCCTGCTTCGATCCGAGGCCGCGCATGGCTATGTCCGGGTCGACTGGTTCACGCCCGATGCGCTGCCGACCTGGGGCGACGGGCGGCTGACGATCCTCGGGACCGAGGGCTACATCGAGCTGCGGAAATACGTCGACGTGGCGCGGAGCGACGCGACCGATCACCTGTTCCTGGTCAACGGCAGCCGCTGCGAACATATCGACGCGCGGGACGCGGGCCTGCCCTATTTTCCCCGGTTGATCGACGACATCCGGGCGCGGGGTGAAACCGCCATGCCGCAGGCCCATGCCTTCACGGTGATGGAGCTTGCGCTTCAGGCCCAGGCCATGGCGGAGGCCGAGGCATGATCCGCCGCGTCGCGATCCTGGGTGCCGGGATCGGCGCCATGCACCTCAAGGGCTATCTTGCCTTGCCCGACCGTTTCAAGGTCGCGGCGCTCTGCGATCTTGACACCGGGCGGGCGAAAGAAGTGCTCACCGAGGCCGGGGCCACGGCGGAGGTGACGGATGACCTCGAAGCGCTCCTCGGACGCGCGGATATCGATATCATCGACATCTGCTTGCCGCCGCATCTGCACGCCTCGGTGGCCCTGCGCGCGCTCGAGGGCGGCAAGCACGTGGTCTGCGAGAAACCCCTGGTGGCTTCTGTCGCCGAGGCCGACGCGCTTGTCGCCGCGGCAGCGCGGACGGGTCTCTGCGTCACGCCGGTCTTCCAGTACCGCTACGGGCGGGAAATGGCGAAACTCCGGGCGCTGGTGGCGGCAGGGCTGACCGGCACGCCTTATGCTGCCGCGCTGGAAACCCATTGGGACCGCGGCGCGGCCTATTATGCCGTGGACTGGCGCGGGACCTGGGCGGCGGAGAGGGGCGGCTGCGTCTTGGGCCATGCCATCCACAACCACGACCTGCTGGTCGCTGTCATGGGGCCCGTCCGGTCGGTCTCGGCGCGCCTGGCGACACGGGTCAATGCGATCGAAACCGAGGATTGCGCCGCGGTGAGCTTCGAGCTGGAAAGCGGCGCGCTGGCGACCTCCTCGGTGACGCTTGGCGCGGCGCGGAACACCTCGCGGCTGCGCTTCGTCTTCGAACATCTGACCGTGGAAAGCGGCGATGCGCCCTATGCGCCCGCCGAGGCCGGCTGGTCCTTCATTGCCCGGGATCCGGCGCGGCAGGCCGAGGTCGACGCGATCACCGAGGGGCTCGGCGCGGTGCACGCAGGCTTTCCCGGCCTCTTCGAGGCCATGGGGGACGCGATGGACGGGCAGGGCGGCGCCGAGGTGACGCTGGCTCAGGGCCAGGCATCGATCGAGCTTGTCACGGCGATCTACGCCTCGGACCGCGCGGGCGGGGCGCCGGTCGCGCTGCCGCTCTCGCCAGACCATGCGTTCTACGAGGGCTGGCTGCCGGACGCGCAGCGTCAGGCGGCGGTCAAGTCTTAGACGCTCGGCAGGAGCGGTCTCGGCCAAGCGCAGCGGCGGGCTTCAGGCGAGGGCAGGGCGTTCCCGGCAGCTCCGGCATGGCGGCCCTGTCCGGCCCATGCAGTGTCCATTTCAACGCAGGCGCAGGAGGCGCTCCCATGACCGCAAGGCCAAATGTTCTTCTCGTCACGGTCGACCAATGGCCCGGGCCTCTTCTCGGGGCCGAGGGCCACCCGGTGATCGAAACCCCGACGCTCGACGCGCTGGCCGCGGATGGGACCCGGTTCTCCGCGGCCTATTCCGAATGTCCGGTCTGCGTCCCGGCGCGCAGGACGCTGATGACTGGGTTGTCTCCGCGCGCGCATGGCGACCGGGTCTTCGACGGCGGGACCTTCATGCCCGAGGGCGTGCCCACCCTGGCCGATGTTTTCGCCGGCGCGGGCTACCAGAGTTATGCGGTGGGCAAGCTGCATGTGTTCCCGCAGCGGGCGCGGATCGGCTTCGACGATGTCCTTCTGTCGGAAGAGGGGCGCCCGGGCTCCGGCGCGGTGGACGATTACGAGATCTACTGCGCCGACCAGGGATACCCGGGCCGAAGCTACCTGCACGGCATGTCGAACAACGAGTATGCCTGGCGGGACTGGCACATGCCCGAACATCTGCACGCCACCAACTGGGCGGCCGAGCAGATGGCCCGCACCATCCGCCGGCGCGATCCCACGCGGCCGGCCTTCTGGTATCTCTCCTTCGCGCATCCGCACCCGCCCTTGGTGCCGCTGCGCACCTACCTCGAACGCTATCGGCCCGATGCGATCGACGCGCCGGTCGCGGGCGACTGGGCTGCAGGGATCGGAGAGATCCCGGCCCTGGCCGAAACCACCCGCGACTGGGCGCGCCCGAAAGACAGCGAGCTGCCCTGGATCCGCCGCGCCTTCTATGCGCTGTGCACCCATATCGACCACCAGCTGCGCGTGGTCCTGGGCACGCTGCGCGAAGAGGGGCTGCTGAACAACACCGCGATCCTCTTCACCTCGGATCATGGCGACATGCTGGGCGATCACGGATTGCTGGCCAAACGGGTGATGTATGACATGTCCGCCCGGGTGCCGATGATCCTGGTGCCGCCCGCCGGGCGGCGACCGGAGCTCGAGGGCGCCCTGCGCGACGACCCGGTCGGCCTGGCGGACGTGATGCCGACGCTCTGCGATCTGGCGGGCATTCCGGTCCCCGCCGGAGCCAAGGGGCGGTCGCTGGCGATGTCCGGGGCGGACCGGCCCCTCTACGGCGAATGCGGCGAGGACAACCGGGCCACGCGGATGATCCGCAAGGGGCGGCACAAGCTGATCTGGTATCCCGCGGGCAACCGCCTTCAGCTCTTCGATCTGCAGGCCGACCCGCGCGAGGTCCGCGACCTTGCCGGACGGTCGGATCACGCCGCGCTCCTGCGGGAACTGTCCGGGCGCCTGGCCGCCGAGTGCCATGGTGTCGATTCGTCCTGGCTGGATGCCGACGGAAGCCTGATGGGCTTCGCGCCCGGTCCCGCTCAGCGCAAGCTGCGCCGGGAGCTCTACGGACAGCGCGGCCTGCACAACCCCATGCCCCCGTTGAGCAATCTGGGCCGGTTGGCGCAATCCCTGACGCCCGACGAGCCCGGCGAGAGCTGATCCGCGCCTGTCATTTTCGCACATAATGTATTATTTATTGACCCGGAGTCAGGCCCGGTGATAGGGTCTTCGAAAGGTCTCCGGGGAGGCGGACGGCCAAATTGCAGCACCGCGAGGAGGGCGTGTCATGCTGGCGTATATCGCACGTAGATTGGTGGCGATGGTGATCATGATGTTCCTGATCTCCATCGCGTCCTTCGTCATCATCCAGCTTCCGCCGGGTGACTTCCTGACCACCTATGTGGCCAGCCAGGAGCAGGGCAGCAGTGTCAGCATCCAGCAGATCGAGTTCCTCAAGCAGAAGTACGGCCTGGATCAGCCCTTCTACGTGCAATACTGGCGCTGGATCAGCGGCATCATCTTCAACGGCGACTTCGGCTATTCCTTCAACTGGGACAAGCCGGTCTCCGATCTGATCTGGGGGCAGCTCGGCTTCACGCTCCTCTTGTCGGTGGCCACGCTGCTCTTTGCCTGGGCGGTGTCCTTCCCGATCGGCGTCTATTCCGCAGTGAAGCAGTATTCCATCGGCGACTACATCGTCAGCTTCATCGGCTTCATCGGCCTGGCCATCCCGAACTTTCTGCTGGCGCTGGTGCTGATGTATATCGGCTTCAAGTATTTCGGGCAGTCGGTGGGCGGGCTGTTCTCGCCGGAATACCGCGATGCGCCCTTTTCGCTGGGCAAGCTCTGGGACCTGTTCAAGCATCTCTGGGTGCCGATCATCGTCATCGGCACGGCGCAGACCGCCGAGCTGATCCGCATCATGCGGGCCAATCTCCTGGACGAGCTGAACAAGCCCTATGTGACCACGGCGCGCGCCAAGGGCATGTCCGAGATCCGGCTGATCTTCAAATACCCGATCCGCATCGCGCTCAATCCCTTCGTCTCCACGGTCGGCTGGGTGCTGCCGAACCTGGTGTCGGGAGCGGTCATCGTCTCGGTCGTGCTGAACCTGCCGACGGTCGGGCCGCTGCTACTCAATTCACTGCAAAGCCAGGACATGTATCTGGCGGGGGCATTCATCCTTCTGCTGTCGGTTCTGACGCTGGTGGGCACGATCGTCTCCGACATCCTCCTGGCGCTGCTCGACCCGCGCATCAAGCTGGAGTAAGGACATGGCGAGCTCAACTGGACTTGGAAAATCCGCGCCGGACAACGCCGTGAGCGACGACAGCGAGCGGACCGCCTTCGGCGAGGCCGGGGCGCCGGGCGCCGATGCCTTCGAGGACATGCCCGCGCAGGGCAACCCCTCTGTCGACGTGGCGAGCCAGTGGCAGCTGATGCGCTGGAAGTTCATGCGCCACAAGGCCGCCGTCGTCGCGCTGTGGTTCGTGATCGGCATCTACGCCATCGGGCTGTTCTGCGAGATCCTCGCCCCTCAGGACCCGAACGAGACCAACGGCAGCTTCGCCTATGCCCCGCCCATGGGCATTCATCTCTTCGAAGAGGACGGCACCTTCAATCCGCATGTGAAGGGGCTGACCTCGGAGCGGGACCGACTGACGTTCCGGCTGGAATACGCCGTCGATCCCGAGGTCATCATTCCGATCCGTCCCTTCGTCAAAGGCGACAGCTACAGGATGTGGGGCCTCTTCGAATGGGACCGCCATCTTTTCGGAACGGTCGACCCGGAGGCGAACTTCTTCCTGCTCGGCGCCGACCGACTGGGCCGCGACAACTTCAGCCGCATCATCTACGGCACCCGGGTGTCGCTCTCGATCGGGCTGGTCGGCGTGGCGCTCAGCCTGGCGATCGGCCTCGTCCTGGGCGGCGTGTCGGGCTACTACGGCGGGCGGGTCGACAACATCATCCAGCGGGTGATCGAATTCCTGCGCTCGATGCCGACCATCCCGCTCTGGATGGGGCTTGCCGCGGCGATCCCGCTGACCTGGCCGCCGCTCGGCGTCTATTTCATGATCACCATCCTGCTGTCGCTGATCGGCTGGACCTCGCTCGGGCGCGAGACGCGCGGCAAGGTGATGTCGCTGAAGAACGAGGACTTCGTGATTGCCGCGCGCCTCGACGGCGTCAGCGAGTTCCGCATCATCACGCGGCACCTTCTGCCGGCCTTCATGAGCCACACGATCGCGGTGACCACCCTGGCCATCCCGCAGATGATCCTGGCCGAGACCGCCCTGTCTTTCCTGGGCATCGGTCTTCAGGCGCCGGTGGTGAGCTGGGGGGTGCTCCTGCAGGAGGCGCAGAACGTGAATACGGTCGCCACCGCTCCCTGGCTTCTCCTGCCGGGCGTGGCCGTCGTGGTCGCGGTTCTGGCGCTCAACTTCCTTGGCGACGGTCTGCGTGACGCCGCCGATCCCTACGCCAAATGATGGAGGCAGCCATGCAGACCGAAGCTCAACTGGCCGACCGCCCCGATGCAGGCGCGACCGCGCCCGAGATGGCCGATGACGTCATCGTCGACGTGCGCAATCTGCGCACCTACTTCCCGACCCGCACCCACGTGGTCAAGGCGGTGGACGACGTCTCCTTGCAGCTCCGCCGCGGGCGCACCACCTGCGTGGTGGGTGAATCCGGGTCGGGCAAGTCGATCACCGCCCGCTCGATCCTGCAGGTCGTGGACGCGCCGGGCCGGATCGAGGGCGGAAGCGTCCGCCTGCGCACCGCCCCCCGCGACGGGCGCGAGGCCGAGGTTGTCACGCTCACCGATCTGCACCCGCGCTCCCGGGCCATCCGCGAAATCCGCGGCCGCGACATCTCGATGATCTTCCAGGAGCCGATGTCGTCGCTCTCGCCGGTGCATACCATCGGCGCGCAGATCATCGAGACGATCAGGCTGCACGAGGACGTCAGCAAGGCCGAAGCCAGGCTGCGGGCCATCGAGCTTCTGCGCCGCTGCGAGATCCGCGACCCCGAGGCGGCCATCGACAGCTATACCTTCGAGTTCTCGGGCGGCATGCGCCAGAGGGCGATGATCGCGATGGCGCTGTCCTGCAATCCGCAGGTTCTGATCGCCGACGAGCCGACGACCGCGCTCGACGTCACGACGCAGGCCGAGATCCTCGATCTGATGCGCGAGCTGCAGTCGAGCTACGGCATGGCGATGATGTTCATCACCCACGACATGGGCGTGGTGGCCGAGATCGCCGACGACGTCGTGGTGATGTTCCGTGGCAAGGTTGTCGAACGCGGCGAGGTGCGCGAGATCTTCGCCAACCCCAAGCACCCCTATACGCGCAGGTTGCTCGACTCCGTCATCAAGCTGGAAAGCCGCTCGGAGCTGAAGCCGCCCGAGGCCGAGATCGTCGAGGCGCAGGCCCCCACGATCCTCTCTGTCAGGGATGTCGGGATACACTTCCCCGGCAAGACCGGCTTCATGGGCAAGCAGTTCGCCGGCGTCCGCGCGGTCTCGAATGTCTCTTTCGACCTGAAGAAGGGCGAAAGTCTCGGGATCGTGGGTGAATCCGGCTCGGGCAAGACGACCCTCGGGCGCGCCATTGCCTCGGTGCGGCCACCGACCGCCGGCTCGATTGTCTACAGCGGCGCCGGCGCGCCGGTGGATCTTTCCGGGCTGACCGGCCCCGCGCTGGCCAACTACCGCCGCCAGGTGCGGATGATTTTCCAGGACCCCTACGGCAGCCTCAACCCGCGCATGACCGTGGGCCAGATCGTCGCCGAGCCGCTCAAGATGAACAAGGTGGCGACCGGCAAGGCCCTGCAGGAGCGGGTGGCCGACCTTCTGGAGCAGGTAGGCCTGCCGCCCGCGGTCATGGAGCGCTACCCGCATGCCTTCTCGGGTGGGCAAAGGCAGCGCATCGGCATCGCCCGGGCCATCGCGCTCGATCCGCAGGTGGTCATCTGTGACGAGGCGACCTCGGCGCTGGACGTGTCGATCCGCAGCCAGGTGCTCGATCTCCTGATCGAACTGCAGGAGCGGCTGGACCTCAGCTTCGTGTTCATCGCCCATGACATCGGCGTGGTGCGCTATTTCTGCGATCGGATCGCGGTGATGCGCAAAGGCGAGATCGTCGAGCTCGGGCCGGCCAGCAAGGTCTGCGACGCGCCCACGCATCCCTATACCAAGGCGCTTTTGTCGGCGGTTCCGACGCCGGATCCGACCCAGCGCAGCATGCACCTGCGTGCAAGATATGACGACAGCACGGAGTGATCCGGCTGGCACATCGGCAAGCTGTCCGATATCCACGGAACAGCACGACAGCAAGGGAGGCCGGGCAGACATGAACGCGACCGGGCAACGTCAATGAGCCGCTCTCCTGCACCCGCCATCGGCGGCACCAACTACGCTCTGATCCACAACGCCATTCGCGACGCGATCCTGGCGGGCGAATTGAAGCAGGGCGAGCGCATGAAGGTGCAGGGGCTCGCCGAGCGCTACGGCGTGAGCACCAATCCGATCCGCGAGGCGCTGCAGCAGCTGCAGGCCGAGGGGTTGATCGAAATGATCCCGAACAAGGGGGCCCGCGTCCGCGTCATCGACCGGCACCAAGCCGAAAGCCTCTTCGAGGTGCGCGAGGCGCTGGACGGCATCATCGCCCGCCGCGCCGCGCGCGTCGCCACGGACGAGGACATCAGCTCGCTGCGCGATCTCGAGGACCAGCTCCGCAAGGCCCGCGCCAGCGGCTCGCCGAAGCGGCTGGGCCGCATGGCGACCTATTTTCACGAACGCATCGGCGAGATCGCGGGCAACGACGAGGCGGTGAAGATGCGCCGCGCCACGGCCAATCTCTTCGCCCTGATCCGCTCCATCCCCGCGCCGAAGGGCCAGGAAAGCGAAAGCGACGGTGACCTCGAGGAGGAGCACAGCGCGATCCTCGACGCCATCGCCGCCCGCGATGAGGATGCCGCCGAAGCCGCAGCCCGCGCCCATGCCCGGTCCTCGGCGCAGCGCAAGTTGGCCCGCTTCGGCGAAACCGTATAGGCGTCAGATCCGCTAGATCGCATAGGCCGTGGTTCCCAGGTAGGCGGCGTATCCGCCCAGGAGCACGATCCCCTCGCGGCGGCTGACCACCCAGCCGGTGCGCAGCATGACCAGGGCGCCGACGCTGATGATCATCAGAAGCGGCAGGTCGAAGGTCACCAGCGAGTGCGCCACCGGCAAGGTGGCGACGGTGCCGGTGATCCCAATGATCGCGAAGATGTTGAAGATGTTCGACCCGACGATCCCCCCGATCAGCATGTCGGTTCCGCGCTTGCGCAGGCAGGCGAGCGTCGTGGCCAGCTCGGGCAGGGAGGTTCCCAGCGCCACGACGGTCAGGCCGACCACCGTGTCTGACACACCCAGCCTGCCTGCGAGCCCCACCGCGCCATGGACCGCCAGTTCGGACCCGGCCCAGATCGCGCCCAGGGATCCCGCGATGATCAGCCAATTCCGCGCGCCGTGCCGGGGAGCGTTTTCCTGGTCGACCTCCTCGGCGAAATCGACGCCGCCGCGCAGCGCGGTGAAGAGGTAAAGCGCGAGGCCGGCCAGGAGGCAGGCGCCTTCCAGCCGCCCGATCCCGCCCGATTGCGCGGCCAGAACGAAGCCCAGGGTGGCGATGATCCACCAGGCGCCGTCGCGCAGCACGCAGTCCCGGCTGACGGGCAGGGCGGTCAGGCTGGCGGCCAGCCCCAGGATCAACAGCGTGTTGGCCAGGTTCGACCCGATCACATTGCCGACGGCGAGGCCCGGGTTGCCTTCGAGAGCGGCGTTGAGGGACACGGCGAGCTCGGGCAGCGATGTGCCGAAGGCGACAAGCGTCAGGCCGACGACCAGCGGCGGGATGCGAAAGGTCAGCGCCAGCTTTCCTGCCTGTCCGACGAAGACGTCGGCCCCGATGATCAGCACCGCCAGCCCCGCGGCCAGTATTCCCAGCAATAGAAGACTAACCATGGCGGGCTCCTGATTTCACATTATACATTATATATAACCTGGAGTCAGGCCTACAACCCCGCCCCTGAAAAGAAGGCCGCGGGTGGCCTTCCGCCCGTTCCGGTCGATCTCAAGGATGTGCGGCCAGTAGGGGTGTGCCGGCCCCGTCCTCTCCAAGGTCTGCTGCGTACCACGGCCTCGGGGCCTCAACCGAGATTCCGCCTCGGCGCCACGCACGAAGATGCGCAATGACCGCGCACGTGCTGTAGAAGCCCGGTCGTGAGGCGGGGGCAAAGCCATCAGAAAAACCACCCCCGTAACGGGCTGGGTCCTTCAAGCAGCTTGCACAATCCCGCAGAATGGATTATACATAATCCACAATACCACCGCGTATTTTCTGCTTCCGCTCGGCCGGTGCAGAGCCGCACTTGACCGAAAGGAACGACCTATGTCTGACATGCTGACCCATTGGGCGATCTGCGACGACAGTCTCCGCCTGATGTCCGCCGACGCCCGCGTCGAGCCGGCCTTCACCCAGGCCTGCGACCGGCAGACCCAGGTCGTCCGCCTCGGCGCCTGCACCCGGGGCGGCGGCCAATGGATGCATCCCTTGATGGCTGAGGCGAAACAGCGCTGGGATGACCCCGACGCGCATCCCGAGGTGGACAAGAAACTGGCCTGGGCGGTGGGCGGCATCACCCACCAGGCCTGCGATACGGTCGCCAAACCCTATCTCTCGGTGCATGCCGGGTCGGAATGGAGTTTGACCCACGGCGTGTTGATCGGCCGACCCAACGCCCGCGGGCGCGAGGCAGAGGTCGACCCGGTCGCCATGCAGACCTGCTCGGCCTATTGCGACGTGCATGTCTTCCGAAAGGTCTATCTGTCGGGCGAGGAAGCGCCCTTCACCTCGCTCTTTCTCCAGGATCACGGCGATACCGGCGCGGTCTTCGAGGCCTTCATCAACACGATGTTCCAGCGCGCGCTCTTGACCGCCCATACCTTCAAGCCGCCCCAGCCGCATGACGATGCGTCCTTCATGGTCTGGTTCAACAACATGATGGACTACATCCAGCCGAATTACCTCGACAGCGCGCATTGGGTGAAGGCCTTCAACGACCCGGACCCGGCCTTGATGGAGAAATACGCCATCGAGACGAAGTTCTATCTCGACGACGATCCGATCATCGAGGTCGTGCGCGCCATCCACGCGGGCAAGAGCGTGTCCCAGGGCGCGATCGAGGCGGCCAGCGCCGAGGACACCAATCAGTCGATGTACGGCCAGGGGCTCGAGCTGAGCCTGCGGTACCTCCTGAACGGAACAGATTACTGGCAGGGGCGGGCCGACCAGCTTGTCGCGCCGCTGGCCTATCAGCCGGGATGGTATCGTGAGATGCTGGAGCAGAAGAAGAAGTCGGCGTGAGGCGGGCGTAAGCGGGGCCGTAACCGACGCGAGGCAAGGCCGTGGTCACCCAGGTTGGGTGGCCACGGCCGTTTTTCGTATGCCTCCCGGGCAAAGGGGCAGCCTGTCGAAGGTTGGGTCTGCGCCTGTCGGTCGGGATGCGCGAGTAGCTGCACATCCGATCCGGGGTGCATGTTGATCGTGCGGACTGATCCCGGGGATCCGCCGACCCGAGCGCAGGATCATGACCTCTCTGTGAGACGCGCCGGCGCGCCAGCGGCGCACCAAGCCCAAATCGCCTCAGCCCAGTCCCAAGATCTCGCGCAAGTCGCGGTCGACCGCTGTGACCTCCGCGATCAGCTCATCGGCCGCGGCGGCGATGGCACTGGCGCCGGTTTGGCCGACCAGGCTGTAGTGATGGCCCTCCACGCCTCGGGAGAGGCGGTTCTGAAGCTCTCCGATCAGCGCGTTCAGCCTGTCCCGCGCGGGTTGCTCCATGTCCATCATGTTCAGGCCATGCGCGGCGAGATAGCGGTGCCAGACCGTGAAGGTGTTGTAGACGTTCCAGACCGCCCGATCAGTCAGGCTGTGGCGGTTGTCCTGGCTCATCCAGATGGCGCCGGTCAGTGGCATGTCGTTGAAGGCCATGCCGCCCCGATCCTCGATCACCGCCTGCTGATCCGACACGAAGGCGCCGTCGCGGTAGATCATCCCACCGCCCTGGAGAGCTGCGGGCGTATTGCCGACATAGCGTCTGCGGTAGGCTTCCTCGGGGATCACGTCCTGGCCCTCCAGCGCGTTCGACAGCGCGACCTTGGCGAAGCCGGAGGCTCGATCGCCGGGGCTCACGGCGTATCCGTTCGACGCCATCCCGAAATCCCGGCCCACCCCCTGCAGCCCGGGCAGGGGGCCAGTCGAGGTATAGGCGATGATGCCCGGCATCCGCAGCCCGGCCTCGCGCATCGCCACGTGGACGGATTGCGCGATCTTGCCCGACATCGACCAACACATGACCCAGACCTCGCGTCCGAGGCCGTGCCGCTCGACAAGCTGGCCTGCCACATCCGCCACCATCCGGCCCCAATCCCGCACGGTGAAGCCGGGAAAGCTGTCCGGGATCCCGCCGTCCTCGGGGTCGGTGGGATAGCTAACCCCGGCGAAGGAATACCCCAGATCATTCAGGTGATGGGCGAGGAAATGCCGCGGCTCCGCGCCCTCATGGGCGCCGTAGGAGATCCGCGCCAGGTGCCGCACGCCCGGAACGAAGAGGATCAGAGGCTTGTCGGCAACGCCCCGTGCGAACCAGGTCAGCGCCTGCACGCCGGCGGCCTCGAGGATTTCTTCCCCGGGCGACAGCGTGCCGGTGGCGGGATCTATGGCATGTCTGTGCATCGGGGTCTCCGGGTTCGCATCAGTTACTTTGTATATAATGTAATTTTTGGCGTAAGCAAATGGTCGTGCTTTCGGGACTGCGAACAAGGTGTTTTCGCGTCCAAAGCGGCGGCCGCTCAGTTCTGCACGGCTTCCTCGTCTTGGATCACAGGAATCCGGTGTTCCCCGGCTGTCTCCCGGTGACGGGCTGGCGACGTCACCCTCGCAGCATTTCGCGCGCGCCGGCCATCAACCTCCGACCTTCGCAAGCGACGCTCGCAGCTGCAATTTGGGCATCACGCGCGTGAGGTGAGGCTTGGCCTCGGGGAACGACAATTGTTCAAGCAACCGGTCCGCGCTCCGCCGCCCGATTTCCGACAGGTTCATCGCCATGGTCGTCAGCGGCGGATCGATCATGTCGACCAGCGGGATATCGTTGTAGCCGGTAATCGAGATGTCGCCCGGGACGCTCAGCCCGCGCGCGCGGCAGGCCTGGATGGCGCCGATTGCGACCAGATCGTTGACCGCCATGATGACCTGTGGCGGTCGGCGTCGGCGGTCGAAAAGCGCGGAGGCCGCCGCGCGACCCGACGCCAGATCCATGCGGTCGACCACGACCAGGCGATCGGGCGGCAAGTCCAGCCCATGCGCGGCAAGACCTTCCTGCAGACCGCGGAGGCGGTCGCGCGCGGTCGACAGGTCCTGCGGTGCCGCAATCACCGCGATGTCTCGGTGGCCATGTGCGACCACCACATCCACGAGTTCGCGCATCCCCGCGGCGCAATCGTTCACCACGGCGCTGCATTCGAGGCGTTCGGTATTGCGCAGGACCGAAACCAGCGGCACGCCAAGCTCGAGTGCGAGCTCGACCACCCGGTCTCGCAGGCGCGTCGTGCCGAGAATCACGCCGTCGACCATGCGGGTCGCCATCTGCTCGAACATCTCGGCCTCCGCCTGGATGTCGTATCCGGTATTGCCGACCACCGTCATGAAGCCCCGTTCGAGCAGGCGCTTTTCGATCCCGCGCAGAATGGGCGGATAGACCGGATCCTCGATGTCATGGACGATGACGCCGATGGACTGGGTCGAGCCGGTGCGCAGGCTCGCGGCCGCCACGTCGCGGCGGTAGCCCATCGTCTTCGCCACCTCGCGCACCCGTTCGGCCACGCTGTCGGAGATGCGACCGCGTGGGTCCGCGCGCAAAACCCGGGACACGGTCGACGGGTGCACCCCGGTCGCTGACGCAATGTCGGCGATCTTCACACGCCGGGCCTTGCGCCTTGCGGCGGGCGGCCGGCTGTCAGTGGTCCCGTCCGATTGCGTCACGTCCTGCGGCTCCGGTTCTTCGACGGGGTTCGGACAGCGAAGATGTCAGCCGAACCAGCGATCGATATACACAAGGTCTGGCCAGGCTGTCAGCAATGCCAGCACAAAAACCATCATCAGTGCAAAGGGCGCTGCCCCCAGGAAGACATCCCCGAGCGTAATCCGGTCGTCCTCGAGGCATCCTTTGATCACGAAACACGCCATTCCGAGGGGAGGGGTCAAAAGGCCAACCTCGACCGCGATGACGGTGATGATGCCGAACCAGATCGGATCGGCTCCGAAACTGTTCATCACCGGCAGAAAGAGCGGCACCATGATCAGGATGATGGACACGCTGTCGATGATCGTTCCGAGGAACAGAATCACCAGAATGTAGATCAGGATCACCATGAGGAAGTCGTCGGTTGCCGTCTGCACAAGGCCGCCGATCTCCACGGGCACCCCGGCCAGACCCAGCGAGCGGGTATACATCGTCGCCGCGATGACCAGGAAGCACACCGCCGCGGTCAGATGGCCGGTTTCCTTCAGCACGCCCCAGAATTCCGCCAGGGACAGCTTGCGCCGCGCAACCGCGAGGATGAGTGCGGCGAGCGTGCCGATGGCACCTGCCTCCGTCGGAGTGAAGACGCCGCCGTAGATCCCGCCAAGCACGATGGTGATCAAGCCAATCAGCGGCAGGGATTTCGACGCGATCTCTCCCGGTGTGCGGTCCGGCGGTGTCATGTCCTGGGGCATCGGTCCCGCACCCACCGTGGTGCCATCCGGTGTCGCGAAGCGTCCGGCCTGGTCGAAGACGAAACTCGGAGTCAGATAGGCCATCGCAACGATGCCGAGGCAATAGACGACCGAGAGAATGATGCCCGGGCCGATCCCGGCAAAGAACATGAGGCCGATGGATTGCTCGGTCAGAATGGCAAAGATGATCAAGAGGATCGACGGCGGGATCAGCATGCCCAGGACCGACGACCCGGCCACCGTGCCCACCGCGAAACGCGGCGAATACCCGAGCCGGAGCATCTCCGGCACGGCGACGCGGGTAAAGACGGCGGCGGAAGCGATCGAGACGCCGGTCACAGCCGCGAAGACCGCGTTGGAGCCGACCGTCGCGAGGCCCAAGCCGCCGCGGATGCGGCGCAGGAAGTAGTCGCCCACGTCATAGGCGTCGCGCCCCACGTCGGATGCGCTCATGATGAGGCCCATCATCACGAAAAGCGGGATCACCGCGAAGGTCTGGTCGGCGATGCCATCGGCCGCGGCCAGCGTCAGAAGCTTTGCCGCAAGCACCGGATCGCCGTTCTGGATCCAGACCGAGGCGAATGAGACAAGGCTCAGCGCCACCGCCACGTGCATGCCCGTATAGATCAGCGCCACGATCACGCCGACCGAGATCAGGCCGAGTTCCAGTCCCGTCATCGGATCATCCCTTCAGGTCGCTCAGACGGCGCCAGGCCAGAATGAGAAACTGCAGGCCGGCCGCGACGGCGCCCAGCAGCATGATGGCTTCGAGAGGCCAGGTCGGCGCCGTGAAGATGCCGACGTTGCCCTTGAAGTAGCCGCGTTCCCAGGCGTCGATCACGCGGGGGATCTGCCCCCAGGCAATCAGCGCGAAGACGACGACACCTGCGCAATTGAAGAAAAACCGCATTGCATTGACGAGGCGGGCCTTGCCGCGATTGGCCAATACGCCCAGCAGCGCGTCGGACCGGGTCAGCCGCTTGCCCCCGACGGCATGCGCGATGGTCAGATAGACCACGGCGACCACGCCCATCTCCGTCATCTCGAGCGTTCCGGCGAGCGGCGCATTGGCCAGCCAGCGTCCGAAGACGTCGATGTTCACGATCACCACCATGCCCAGGACGATGAGTGCGCCCAGGGTGTTCATCGCCGTGGTGATCGGCGTTAGGACGGGCGTGGGCTCGGGCACCGGAGAGGCGCCGGGGCCGAGGGTGCGGGGGCTGCTGCCCCCGCTTTTGGCATTGCGCGGGCTCACTGGTCCCACTGACGCGCGATGGGCTGGTCGGCCTCACGCATCGCCTGCATGTAGTCGGTCAGGATGTCGCCCGCGGGCACGCCGCGCGCCTCGAGACTGTCGGCCCATTCCTGCGCGAGGTTCGGCAGGGTCATGGCCCATTCGGTGCGCTCTTCGGGGTCGATTTCGACGACGGTGCCTCCGGCTTCGACGAACCGGTCGCGCGCCTGCGCACCGAGCTCGGCTGCAAATTCGCCCAGATCGACGCCGAAGTCCTGCGCTGCCGCGATCATCGCCTCCTGAACCTCGTCGGGATAGCCGTCCCAGGCGCGTTCATTGACGTTGATGACATAGGAATTCACGCCGCCCAGGTTCGCGTTGAAGTAATTGTCGCAGACCTCGTAGAACTTGAGCGAGACGACCGCTTCGCCCCAAACCAGCATGGCATCCGCGACGCCGGTTTCCACGAGCTGGTAGAAATTGCCCAGCGTGCCGGTGACGCCCGTGGCGCCCGCAGGCTCGATCCAGCGCAGGTTCGGGCCCGCACCCGCGACCTTGAGCCCGTCGATGTCCGACACCGACTGGATCGGCTTCGACGAGCACAGCACGTAATTGTCGGGAATGCCGCTGACGGACAGGGACACCTGGTCGAGGCTCTCCCAGGTCTCGTTAAAGGCGGGATATTTCTCGACCAGACCGTCCACGACCTCGTGGATCAGGACGAGGTCCGTCGTCGTGAAAGGGGTGACATAGCCGATCTGGTAGACCGGCAGCTTGTCGGCGTGGAAGGCCGTGGGGATGACGCCCATGTCGGCCAGGCCGGTCTGGATCGCCTCAAGCTCGCCCGAAGGCTTGGCCAGCGTACCGGAGAAGGCCTCCTGCCAGTCGATGCTGTAATTGCCGGTCTCCGCAAGGCGCGCGTCGACACCCGGCATGAAGCTCTCCTGCAGCAATTTCACGACCGCGACCGAGGGCGAGAAGCCCGAGACGATGGTCACGTCGATCTCTTCGGTGGCGAAAGCCGGAGCCGCCACGGCGATGGCGGAAGAGGCCAGCAGGCCCGCCCGGATGGTTGATCTCTTGGTCATGGTATTCCTCCCTTTTGATATGCGCCCTGGCAGGGGCGCGGCGAAAAGCCTGCTCAGACTGCGACCGGCTCCGCGCTGTTGAGCCGCAGGTTGTGCTGAATGTCGTTCTTCTGGGCGAGCGTGGCCTCGACGAAGCAGGCCCGTTTCGCTCCATCCAGGAGCGCGCGGACCGCCTCTTCGGGCGCGTCGCTGTCGAGCGAGATGTCGATCACGAAGCCTGCCGGCCGCGCGGCATAAGGCATGTCGGGATCAGCCACCGCTTCCCAATGGGCGCGGCAGGACACGGTCAGATCCTCGATCGGGATTTTCTTCTTTTTGGCGAAGACGCGGATCTGCGTCATCAGGCAGCCCACGAGGCCGGTCAGGAAGAACTCGAGCGGGGTCGGCGCGGTGTCTTCGCCCCCCTGAAAGGTGCCTTCGTCCGTGGCCAGCATGCGGCTGACCTGAAAGGGTTTGTGCGCGGTGTTCGTGACTTCGTTGCGCAGCTTCCCCACGCAGACGCCCTCGGAGTCGAAGATGACGTCGAATACCTTCTCGGCGGCCATGCGGGCTTTCCTTCCTTATGCAAACCGGGCGCAATCAGTTGCGCAAACGTTTGCTCATGATGGAAAGTGAAGCGCATCGGTCAAACGCAAAGAAGTCCAAAATGGACAGGGCCTCGCTGGGCGCGGGTAGAGCGCGACAGGATTGGTTGCGCGAGGCTGAGAGGGGATTCATCTCGCGGAACCGGTGTGGAAGCTGGTCCGCTTGAGCGGCCCGACCCCGCTGACCTACAAGACCGAGAACCAGCCGGCCTGCAGCCAAGCGCTGAAGCGCCGCGGCCTGCTTATGATCTGGGTTGCCCCCGGAATGGATCGGGTGGCGCCGCAGGCGGGCAGGCTGACACAGATCGGTGATGCCGCATAGTGGTGAGCCTGTCCAAAACGGATGTGTCGATCCTCAAATTGGAGAGGCCGCAGCACTCCACCCACGCGCTGTTTTGGTAAAATAAGGAGAGCCAAGCGGGAGGCTTCTTGGGGTGAAGATGAAAAACATGCGTCGATCGAATTCGAATGCCTCTCCTAGGCGCGTTTCGTGATGCGCGTTGGCTTCACCGGTCTCGGGCGTATGGGCGTGTGCATGGCGCGGAACATTGCCGCGGTCGGGCACGACGTGACCCTCTGGAACCGAACGATCGACAAAGCCAGGGCTCTCGCCGCGGAGCTCGGCTGCGAGGTCGCAGAGACGCCGGCCGAATTGGCCGCCTCGGTCGATGTGGTTGTGACCATGTTGGCTGACGATCCTTCCTCCGAGGCCGTGCATTTCGGAGAAGACGGATTGTTTTCCGCGCAGAACGGCGCGCGGGTCTTCGTCGAGATGGGCACGATGAGCCCCGACCACATTGCCGCGCTCACTGCCCAAGCCCCGGAGGGCGTGAAGATCATCGATGCGCCCGTCTCTGGTGCGACGCAGGCCGCGGCGGATGGGACATTGATGATCATGGCGGGCTGCACCGAGGCGGACGCGCAGCCGCTGGCGCCGCTCTTTGACGCGATGGGAGCGCAGACCATCTGCCTTGGCCGGCAGGGGGCGGGCTCCGTGATGAAGCTTGCCGTCAATTCCCTCATCCACGGGATCAACCAGACACTCGCCGAGGCGATGACGCTGGCAGAGGCCTCGGGGATCGCGTCGGAAGACGCCTTCGACGTGATCGAAGCCTCTGCCGCCTGCGCGCCGATGCTCAAATACCGCCGGCCGCTTTACCTCAATGAGGCCGCGCATGACGTCACCTTCACCGTGGCTCTGGCCGAGAAGGATATGGCGGTGACCGCGGCGCTGGCCGAGCGGCTTGGCGTCGCCATGCCTCAAGCGCGGGTGACGCACGAGAGGTTGTCGGAAGCACGCGCATCCGGCTTCGGCGACCGGGATATGGCAGCGATGCTCAATTTCATGCGAGAGACGAAAAAATGAAGACAGCCTTGTTTGTTGGTGGCTGGGAAGGCCACACACCGACCCATTTTGCGGACTGGTACGAGGCGCTGCTGCGCGAGAACGGCTTCAAGGTCGATGTCTACGACACGCTGGAGCCGCTGGAACGTCCGGATGAGCTGTCGGATCTGGACCTGATCACACCGATCTGGTCCTCAGCCCGGTCCGGCCACCAGGAAGAGTTCGGCAATATGACCAAGCCGCAGGAGGATGGGCTTTTGCAGCTGATCGGCAATGGCTGCGGCCTGGCGGGCTGGCACGGGCATATGGGCGACGCCTTTCGGGATCGCCCGACCTATCATTTCCTGATCGGCGGGCAGTTCGTGGCCCATCCGCCGGGTTGGCCGGACAACCTGCAGCCGCAGGAAGACTACATCGATTACGATGTGACGATCTGCAAGCCAGACCACCCGCTCGTGCAGGGGATCAAGAGCTTTCGGATGCGGTCGGAACAATACTACATGCTGGTCGATCCCTCGAACGAGGTGCTGGCCACGACGACTTTTTCGGGCGATCACCTTTGGTGGATCGAGGGCACGGTCATCCCGGTCACCTGGACACGGCGGTGGGACAAGGGGCGCGTGTTCTACTGCTCCTTGGGGCACGAACTCGACGATCTGAAAGTTCCGCAGGTCACCGAAATGATCCGCCGCGGCGCCATTTGGGCGGCTGAGGGCAAATCGGCCGCAAAGGCTCCTTGAGACCGCGTTGCAGATGGGGAGCAGGCTGCGCGGGGGAGGGGACTTCGGGGTGAGACGGTGCGGGATGCTGCATTCTTCGCCTCGCGCCTGAAACCCTCCCGGCCACTAGTAGAGGGGCAGGTCAAAAGGCTTTGGCGATCACGCGCGCAGCTGTCCTGATGGATGGGCAACCATCATTGGCGCGATCCACCGTAGTCAGGCGCAACTGTCGTTCCCGATTTCGCAGATTGATTGCAGGCCAGAGCAATGGCGAGCGCGGCGCGCCCGTCCGCGGCGGTGGCCGAGGGCGCCCGCCCCTCGGTCACCGCGGCGTGGAACTCGTCCAGCGCGTTGTAGAACGAGCGGTCGTAGCGCTCGAGGAAGAAATGCTTGAGCGGCTCGCGCGCCGCCGTGCGGCTGCTGTCCCACCGCACAAGGTTGTCGTCGCGGTGGTTGACCGTCTGCACCATGCCTGCATCGCCGAAGGCCTCGAGCCTCTGGTCGAAACCGTAGGCGCAGGCCCGGGAATTGTTCACGTGCACCAATGCGCCCGACGTCATCTTCAGCGTCGTCATGGTCATGTCGAAATCGCCTTCGGCACCGATCTGAGGATCGAACATGCAGGAGCCGGTCGCCTGCACCTCGACGGGACGCTCTCCGGCGATCCAGCACAGCAGGTCGATGTCGTGGATCGTGGCGTCGACGAAATAGCCGCCCGAGGCGCGAACGTAGTCGATCGGCGGCGGTGCGGGCTCGCGCGACCAGCTCATCAGCATGTTGAGACGGCCGATCTCGCCGGCCTGCACCGCCGCGCGAAGCGCCGCGTTGTCCGGATCGAAGCGGCGGTTGAAGCCGAGCATGAAGGGCACCGGATGACGCTCGAGCGCGGCCAGGGCCCGGTCCACCCGTTCGAGGCTCTGGTCCAGTGGCTTCTCGCAATAGATCGGCTTGCCGGCCCGCGCGGCGGCTTCGATGTAGTCCACATGCGTGTCGGTCGGCGTGGCGATCACCACCGCGTCGACGCCCGGATCGGCCAGCACCGCGCCGAGGTCGTCCATCGCCCGGCCGCCATATTGCGCGGCGGCCGCCTCCGCCGAGGCGCGGCGCGGATTGTAGATCACCTCGAGCCTGAGCCCCGGATGGGCGTTGATCTTGGGGCCGTAGACATGGGCCATCCGGCCTGTGCCCATCAGGGCGATCCCGAGCGTCTGCATCACGCGTACTCCTTCGCGTCCTCGAGGATCATCGAGGCGGCCTTCTCGCCGATCATGATCGCGGCGGCATTGGTATTGCCGGTGACGATGCGCGGCATGATCGAGGCATCCGCGACCCGCAGCCCGTCGATCCCGTGCACGCGGAGGCGCGGGTCGACGACCGCGTCACCCTCGACGCCCATCTTGCAGGTGCCGACCGGATGCAGCAGCGACAATCCGTTCGCCCGGCAATAGGCAAGAATGTCAGCGTCGCTCTGAACCTCCTTGCCCGGTGAGAGCTCGTATTCGACGCACTCCGTCATCGGTGCCGTGGCGGCTATCCTGCGTCCGAACTTGAGCCCCGCGATCGCCGCGCGCTGGTCCGCCGCATCGGCGAAGAAATTGAACTGGATCTCCGGCTGCACCTTCGGATCCGGGCTGGTGATCCGCACGTGGCCGCGGGAATTGGGCCGCATGTGTTCGGCGAGAATGGTGAAGCCCGAGAAGGGATGCGGCTTGAGCTGCTCGTCGGTGCACCAGGCCATGAAGGTGACCATCATGTCCGGCCGGTCGATCTCGGGGCCGGAGCGAATGAAGGTATTGGAATAATTGCCGTTGTCGGCGAAGGGCCCGGTGCGGAAAACGAGGTGCCGCAGGAGCTGCAGACCGCCCTTGATCTTGTTGTTGTAAAGATCGTTGACGGTGGAATGGACCTTGGAGCGATACTCCGCGCCGATGCCGAAATGGTCCTGAAGGTTCTCGCCGACGCCCTTCAGCTCATGGACCACCTCGATCCCCTGCGCGCGCAGGAGAGCGCCGGGCCCGATGCCCGAGACCTGCAACAATTGCGGCGAGTTGAAGGTGCCGCCGCTGAGGATGATCTCCCGCCGCGCCCGCGCCTGGTGCGTCCCGCGCCTGTCGGTCCAGCGCACTGCCGTGGCACGGCGGCTCTCCAACACGATCCGATCGACCATCGCGTTGAGCCGCAGGTCGATATTCCGCTTGGCCGGCCCCCGCAGATAGCCGGCCGCCGTGCTCCAGCGCATCCCCTTTCGTGTCGTCGTCTGGACGTAACCCGTGCCTTCCTGGCGTGGCCCGTTGAAATCGTCGTTGCGCGGCACGCCGAGCGCCTCTGAAGCGGCGTGGAACGCCTCGCCCAGGGCGTGCTCGGTGCGGATGTCCGAGACCGCCACCGGCCCGCCCGTGCCGTGATAGGCGTCGGCGCCGCGCTCCTGGTCCTCGCAGGCCTTGAAGTGCGGTAGCACGTCGTCCCAGCTCCAGCCGGTACAGCCCGCCGCCGCCCAGCCGTCGAAATCCTCGGGCTGGCCGCGCATGTAGATCATGCCGTTGATCGCGCCGGTTCCGCCCAGCACCTTGCCGCGGGGCTGGAACAGGCGGCGGCCGTTCAGATGCGGCTCGGGCGCGCTTTCGTAGCACCAGTTCACCCTGGGGTTGGCGTAGAGCATCGAATAGCCGAGCGGGATGTGGATGAACGGGTTGCGGTCGGGCCCGCCAGCCTCGAGCAGCAGGACCGAGTGTCCCGCTTCGCCGAGCCGGCCCGCCACGGCGCAACCTGCTGAGCCGGCGCCAATCACGGTATAGTCGTAGTCCCTACCGGACATATCCCTCGCGCCTCCGAAAACTGATCCTCGGGAACGCTCGCATAGGGCGGCGGATCGGGAGAACACGGCAAATATCAGATTTGGACCAAACGCGGCTGGCGATGGCCCGGCAGAGCGGTTTCCCTGTTACAAGCGGACCTGTGGACGTGGCGGTTGGAGCGGTGAGGTGACACGCGAGGAACTTCTTCGGATCCTGACATTCGTGGATTCCAACCGCGAAATCTCGGAAAAGCGCACGCCGCTGGCCACGGTCGATCCGCGCTGGAATATCATTTCCTACGCCATGCGGCGTCATCTCGAGGGCAGGCTGCTGACGGTCACTTCGGCGGCGATGGCGGCGGATGTGCCTTATGGCACCGCGATGCGCCGGATCACGGAGTTGATCGACGAGGGGCTCCTGCTGAAGCGTCCGAAATCGAAATCGGGAAAGTCCTTCTCGCTGCATCCCACGCGCAAGCTCATCCGGGAATTCGAGAGCTTCGCGATGCAGCTGAAGATGATGGTGGGAAACACCTTCGGCTTCACCACCGGGGACGGGGAGATCAGCGATTTCTATTTCGGGGGCTATTACATGGCCTCCCGCATCCTGCCCTATCCCAACGCGATGCAGACCGGCGTCGGGATCGACCGGACCGTGCGGATCCTCGGGCCCATCGACCCGACCTTCAAGACGCTCGAGCAATACTCATCCAATCTGGACGAACTGTGCGGCACCAACGTCGAGGTCGTCACTCTGCCGCTCGATCAGTTGCACGGCGAGATCATGGAGAACGCCCGGCGCAATCATTCGAAATACGACCTCATCGCGGTCGACCTGCCGTGGATCGGGCAGCTCGCCACCGAGGAGGTTATCGAGCCGCTCGACGACCTGTTGCAGGAGGCGCGCTTCAATCCGTCCGATTTTCACAACGCCGCCTATCGCGGCTCGCGCTGGAACGAACACCAATACGGCCTGCCGATCCAGCCGACCGCGGAGCTGTTGTTCTGCCGGAGCGATCTGTTCGCCGAGGCTGGGCTGTCGATCCCGCAGACCACCGACGACGTGCTCCTCGCGGCGCGGGTGCTGCACCGGGCGGGGTTCAACCTGTCGGGCATCGTGATGAATTACGGCCGCGGAACGCCGGTCGCGCATACCTTCGTTCAGACGCTCGCGGATTTCGGCCAGCCGATCATCAATCTCACACCCCTCGGCGACGAGTTCGACGTCGCGGTGATCCAGGGGGAAAACTATCGCCCGCAATTGCTGAGCGACGCGGCACGCGAGACGGCGGAGTTTCTGCTCGAGCTCGCCGAGTTCTGCCACAACGAGAGCATGGTCTGTAACTGGGACCGCCGCATCGGCATTTTCTCGAGAGGTGAGGCGGCGATGACCTATGGCTGGAGCATCCGTGCCGCGGCTTTCGAGCTGAACCAGGACTCGCCTGCACATGGCAAGGTCGATTTTGTCCCGCACCCGCATGCCCCGGGCGCGCGCACCGTTTCTCCGATCGGGGGCTTTTCGATCGCGATCCCGGCGGCGCTGGAGCCGCAGCGCAAGAAGACTTCGTGGAAGGTCATGGAATACCTCACCCGCCCCGAGATGCTCAAATGGTACGTGCTGAACGGCAACCTCACGAGTCCGCGCTTCTCCACCAGCGCGGACCCCGAGGTCCAGGCCAGCAGCAAGATCATCGCGCAGGTCGACGGGATGGAGCGGCGTGGCGAGCTGAAGACATGGCCGCGCCCGCCGATCCCGGAGTTCAGTGACGTGTTGGGCGTTCTCGGCGACGAGATCCACCTGATGCTTCAGCGCAGCCAGGGCGTCGAGGAGGCCTTGCGCAAGTCCCAGAACCGGATCGACGCGATCATGCGCGAACGCGGCCACTACTGAGCCCGGGGCACGAGAAAGGGCCGCGTCCTGCAACGCGGCCCTTCTGTTCTTCCGGCGGCCCGGCTTACCAGGTCGGACGCTCGAAGTCGTCGACGTTCTCGGGCAGCACCTTCGGGGTCTCGATGCCCTGCAACGCGGGCACCTCGATGCCGTTGGCCACCTTGACCGCGGTCTGGATGGCGAGGATCGCGTCATCGACAGGGGATTGCTTGTTCGAGCCGGAGTGCCAGCCCGCCTTCATCGCGTCCCAGCCTTCGCCGAACTGGTTGCAGGTGACGACCTTGACCTCGCCGGGCGCCTTGCCGGCGCCCTGCAGCGCGCTGATCACGCCGAGCCCCATGCCGTCGTCAAAGGCGTAGACCCCGTCGATCTCGTCGCCGAATTGCGTGAGGTAGGTCTCCATCACCGTCTGTGCCTTCTCGCGGTTCCATTCCGCGGTCTGGCTCGCAAGGATGTTCACGTCGGGATATTTGTCCGCGAGCTGGTCGAGGAAGCAGTTCTTGCGCAGGATCGAGACCGAGTAACCCGGGGTCCCCTCGACCACCACGATGTTGCCGGCCCCTCCGAGCGCGTCACCCAGCATCTCGGCGGCCTGTTCCGCCTGGGCACAATCGTCGGGCCCCGTATGTCCGACGATGTAGCGCCGGCCGGCCTCGCCGATGGGCGAGTTCGAGGTGACGACCGGGATGCCGGAGCGTGAGGCGTTCCGGATCGCCGGGATGAGTGCGTTCTGCGAGGTCGGCCAGACCACGAGCGCATCGGGGTTCTGCGAGGCCATGTCCTGGATCTGATCGAACTGGACGGCCGGGTCGCCCTGCGGGTCCATCACCGTGGCCTGAATGCCGAGTTCCTGGCTGTAAGCCTCGGCGGTCTCGGCGTATTTGGCCTGGTAGGCATTCGAGCCCGGATAGAGCACCGTGATGCCAATTCTGGTTTCAGACAGCGGCTTCTTGAGTTCGCCGCCGAGCCAGTCCGGCGCCTCCTGCGCGCTTGCCGCGGTGGCCGAGAGCGCGAGAGACAGCGTGACCGCCAGTGCCTTGTGTGCGTTTATCATCGTTTCCTCCTCCAGACGCTGCACTTCCTCCTGATTGCAATCCCCGTTGGCAGCGTTGCGGGGTGCTCGCACTCAATGTTTCGGTAGACGCCAAGCCCAAACAATCGCCGAGATATCCAAATCTGATTTTCGACTTTTCCTGCGGTCTTGGCGGCGTTGCGCGGTCCGTCGGGCCCCGTCACGACCCGGTTGATTCATTTTGGATTTTTCGAGCGTTCATCGCGCATCTCGCTCTGTCTAACCTTGGGCATCGGAGGAGGTGCAGAGATGGACTCGCGGATAAGAAGCCTGATGCGCAGGCACGGCCTGGTCGTCGCGTTCCTGGTGTTTCTCGCAGGTGTCGCGGTCAACGCGGAGGCGTTCCTGACGCCGGGCAACATTCTGGACGTGCTGCGCCAGGTGTCGATCACGGGCATGATGGCGCTCGGCGTCACCTTCGTGGTGCTGACCGGCCGGCTCGACCTTTCCGTGGGCTCGCTCCTGACGCTGCTGACCGTGATCGTGGTCGACCAGCACAATGTCGCGGGCCCGTTCCCGGCGATCGTGATGACGCTCCTCGTGGGGCTCTGCATCGGTGCCGTCAACGGGCTTTTGGTCGGCTTCGTCGGCCTCAACGCGCTGATCGTGACCTTGGCGATGCTGTCCTTTCTGCAGGGGCTCGTGCTGTTCTACTCGGGCGGATCGAACGTCAACGTGGAGAACCCGCAGGAAACCTGGTTCGCCATCTTCGGGCGCGGTGAATTTCTCGGTCTGCCGGTGCCGGTCATCCTGATCCTGACGGGTGCGGTGATCGCCGGGCTGGCGCTGCAATTCACCACCTTCGGGCGGCGCGTCTACGGGGTCGGCGGCAACGAGACCGCCAGCATCTTCTCCGGGATCGACGCGCGCTGGACGGTGTTCTGGGCCTACGCGATCTCGGGTTTCACCACCGGCATGGCCGCGGTGATCATGGGCAGCCGCGTGATGGGCGCGCAGAACACCATCGGCCAGGGCTACGAGCTGACCGTGCTTGCCGGGGTCATCCTCGGTGGCACCTCGCTCATGGGCGGCTCGGGAAGCATCTGGCGGACGGTGATCGGCATCTCGATGCTGGGTTTCATCCAGAACGGATTGCTGCTGCTCGGCTTTGCCTACTACGTCCAGTGGCTCGTCACCTGGGCCGTCATAATCGTCGCCGTCTGGATCGATCTGGGTGCCAAGCGCGGGAGAATCTTCGCATGAGCCACGTTTCCCTCGCCCCTCGGGACAAGTCGCCGCTGCACGCCGTGCTGTCCTGGCTTCTGCGCAATCACATCTGGGTCTTCCTGGCCCTGACGGTCGCGGTCTTCTCGATCGCGAGCCCGTATTTCCTGACCGTGAACAACCTTGGCAACATCCTGACCCAGGGGGCATTCATCGGCATCCTCGCCATCGGCATGACCATGGTGATGATCGACGGCGAGATCGACCTCTCGGTCGGGGCCATCCTGGCCCTGGCGTCGGCGTTGGCGATCGGTCTGCAGGAGCATATGGGCACCTGGCCCGCCATCTCGCTGGGCCTGCTCTCGGGGGCCGCGCTGGGCTTTTTCAACGGCACGCTTGTGGCCCTGTCCGGCATGCATTCCTTCATCGTCACGCTCGGCGCGTTGATCGGCATCCGCGGCCTTGTCTTCGTCTATACAGGCGAGAACGCCCTTATGGTGCCGGACTTCGCCTATACCGAGATCCCCGAGGTGTATCTTGGGCCGGTATCGCTGACCGCGATGATCTTTCTCGGGCTGGCCTTGCTGTTCCAGTGGGTGCTGTCGAGCACCCGCCACGGACGCGAGACCTACGCCGTGGGCGACAACATCGAGGCCGCGCATGACGCCGGAATCGATGTGAAGCGCCACAAGATCATCAACTTCACCCTCTGCGGCACGCTGGCGGCTGTCTGCGGCATCCTGTTGTCGATGCGGCTCGGCACCGCGGAGCCCAATGCCGGCAAGATCTGGGAGCTTTGGACCATCATCGCCGTGGTGCTGGGCGGCACGCGTTTGCAGGGCGGCTTCGGCAGCATGTGGATGACCATTGGCGGCGTGCTCACATTGGCCGTGCTGCGCAACGGGCTCAGGCTCCTGAACACCCCAAACTATGTCGAGCTGATGGTGATGGGCGCGGTGCTCGTGCTGGCCCTCGTGCTCGACAAGATCCTGAACCGCAGGGGAGAGTCGTGATGGACGATGCCATTCTGGAGGTCCGGGACATCACCAAGACCTTCCCCGGCGTGACGGCGCTCGACAGCGTGAGCTTCGACATCCGCCCTGGGGAAGTTCACGCCCTCGTCGGCGAAAACGGCGCCGGCAAGTCCACCCTGATGAAGACGTTGGCGGGCCTGCACAAACCCGATGGAGGCGAGATCTTCTACCAGGGCGAGGCGCTGCGTCTGTCCGGCCCGCTCGACGCGCGCCGCAAGGGCATCCTGCTGATCCACCAGGAGTTGTCGCTGTCGCCGGAGCTGTCGGTCGCCGAGAACATCTATCTGGGGGCCTGGCCGACCAATCGCTTCGGCATGCTGAAAAAGCGCGAACTGCGCAGGAATGCCAAGGCCGCGCTCGAGGCGCTCGGCTGCCTCTTCGGCCCGGACGTCCGCCTGGGCACGCTTTCGGTCGCCATGCAGCAGATGGTCGAAATCGCCCGGGCCGAGGCTTTCAGGGCCAATGTCGTGATCTTCGACGAACCGACGGCGTCGCTGACCGACGGCGAGAAAGATCAGCTCTTCCACACGATCCGCGGTCTCAAGGCGCGCGGCGTGGGCATCGTCTACATCTCGCACAAGATGGACGAGATCTTCGACATCACCGACCGGATCACCGTGTTGCGCGACGGCCAGGTGCAGGGAACGGTCGAGACCGCCGCCACCGATCTCAATCAGATCACGCGCATGATGATCGGCCGCACGCTGGATGCCTATTTCGTCAAGGCGAAGCCGGAGTTCGGCGCGGAGGTGCTGCGTGTCGAAGGGCTGAGCAAGCGTGGCCTGTTCCGCGATATCTCCTTCTCGGTGCGCGAGGGGGAGGTTCTCGGGCTCTATGGTCTGGTCGGCGCGGGCCGGTCCGAATTGGTCGAGACGATCTTCGGTGTCCGCAAGGCCGATGCAGGCAAGCTGTATTGGAAAGAGGGAGAGGTCGCTCTGCCCAGGCCACGGCAATCCATCGACATGGGCATGGCGCTGGTTCCCGAGAGCCGCAAGGAACAGGGCCTCGTCCTGATGATGGGCGGACGGGAGAACACCTCGCTGCCGCATCTGCGTCTGTTCTCGGAGGTCTCGGTGATGAACCGGACCAAGGAAATGGCCGTGTTCGAGAAGTATCGCTCGGCTCTGTCGATCAAGACGACCGGCCCGGACCAGGCGATGTCGCAGCTCTCGGGCGGCAACCAGCAGAAATTCGTGCTCGCGAAGTGGCTCTGCGCCGATCCCAAGCTGATCATCCTCGACGAGCCGACGCGCGGGATCGACGTGGGCTCCAAATCGGCGATCCACGAGCTGATTGCCGAGCTCGCCGAACAGGGCCTTGCGGTGATCGTGATCTCCTCGGAAATGCCCGAGGTCCTGGGGGTCAGCCACCGGGTGCTGGCCATGTCGGAGGGCGCGATCGTGGCCGAGTTTCAGGGCGACGCGATGACCGAAGAACATCTCATCGACGCGGTGTCGCATGCCCGCCCGCCGGTCGCGGCGGAGTGAGCGCAATGTCCACTCAGACGCAGGACAGAGAGCTCGGGATCGGCCTCGTCGGATCGGGTTTCATGGGCCGCTGCCATGCCAATGCCTTCGCCGCCGCGCCCGGCTTGTTCGAGCTGCCCGCGCGCCCGGTCAAGGCGGTGCTGGCCGATGCGACAGAGGACAACGCTGCGGCCGGCGCAAAGGCCCTCGGCTTCGCACGTGCCACTTCCGACTGGCGGTCGCTGATCGCCGACGAAGCGGTCGACATCGTCGCCATCACCGCGCCCAACGTGTTGCACGAACCAATCGCGATGGCGGCAATCGCAGCCGGCAAGACGGTCTATTGCGAAAAGCCGCTCTCGACGACCGCCGCTTCGGCGCGGCGCATGACCGACGCCGCCGAAGCGGCGGGGATCGTCACCTCGGTCGGCTTCAACTTTCTGCGCAATCCGATGATCCGGCTGGCGCGGGATCTCATCACCTCGGGCGAGATTGGCGAGGTGACCGGCTTCCGGGGACGCCACGCGGAGAATTACATGTCGAGCCCCGACGCGCCGCATTCCTTCCGCACCGATCCGCAGGGCGGCGGGGCGCTGGCGGATATCGGCAGCCACATCATCTCGCTCGCGCGCCACCTCCTCGGGCCGATCGCCGAGGTCAGCGCCGACTGTCGGACGATCTATCCCGACCGGCCGGTGGCCGCGGGGGCGTCGGAGCGACGGCCCGTCGATGTTGACGACATGACCCACGCGCTCCTGCGCTTCGAAAGCGGTGTCTCCGGCAGTCTCGAGGCGAACTGGGCCGCCACCGGGCGCACGATGGACCTGTCCTTCGAGATCACAGGCTCCAAGGGGGCCATCGCGTTCTCGCAGGAACACATGAACGACCTTTTGGTCTACTCCGGTTCCGGTGCCGCGGCAGGCTACCGGCGTATCGAGGCGGGCCCCTCCCATCCGCCCTACGACCGGTTCTGCCCGGCACCGGGACATCATCTTGGGTTCAACGACCTGAAGGTGATCGAGGTGGCCGAGTTGATCGAGGCCCATGCCTCGAACGCGCGGTGCAATCCCGATTTTCGGGAGGCCCTTGCGGTGCAGGAGACCGTGGAGGCGATGCAGGCGTCCTCGAAAGCCCGCGGCTGGGTTGGGCTCTAGGCGCGGGTGGGGGGTATGCTTGGCCTGCCTGAACTGGCGCGATGTCGAACCGAGCATGATCGTTTGAGCCCAGTCCGACCTGCGCTGTCGCCGCGAGTTCAGAGACCTGCACTCCCTGCCTCAAGATACACGCCTTCTGCGCCTACGTGGATTTCGAAGACTTCATGCGTTTCCGCTCATCTCCCAAGTAGGCCCCACCCAAAAACTTGCACGTAAAATCAACCTTTAACGCCCGCCTGCGTTCACATCTCCCTCGCCTGCCTTATCTTCCTCTCCCGAGGAGGCATTCCCCGTGGCAGCACCGGCGCAAGTGACCTGGGCGAAAACCGACAAGACCGGCGCGGAGATCGTGGCGATCGGCGGCGTGCGGAAATCGCTTTTCGGCAAGGCGGAGTGGCGGCTTTCGGTCGAGGAGGCGGTCACCCTGATCGAGCAGGACGAATGGCGGTTCTTCGTCGAGGACAAGGGCGACCGGCTCTGGCTCGACCTCTGCGAGGACGAGGAAGGCGCCAAGACCATCAGCGCCGATGGGCCGGTGAAACTGCTTCTGTGACAGGGGTTTGCGCGCTCTCAAAGCGCCCGCTGACCCGGGGTCCGGCACCAGCCAGGGTTGAAAAGACGCCCTCAGGGCTTAGCCTCTCCTAGTGAAACCGACGCAGATCCAGCTCGCCGGGGTCGCTTTTCCCGTGACAGGATTTTCCATGATCCGCGAGCTCGAACAGGGCGCGCGCGTTCTTGTGGGTCTGCCTGACAAAAGGACATGCAATGACCGACAAGAACCCGGACAAAGGGTATATCGCACTCCTGGGCTGGAGCCTGAACGCCATCGACGCGGTCGACCGTTTCGACCGCCGCTACGTGGTGGTCGCGCCGCCCTGGGCCGAGGACTACTGCAATCAGAACGACATCCCCTATGTCGCCTGGGACTTCGACCGGCTGAACGAACGCTCCCACGAGCTGGCGCATCGGCTCGACGACATGGGCGTCGACGTGGCGATCCCGATCTTCGAGGAAACCGTGGAATGGGCCGGCGCGGTCAACGCCGTCCTGATGAAGAACCCCCGGCTTCTCGGGCAGTCCATGCTCTTCCGCGACAAGTCGCTGATGAAGCGCCGCGCGCAGCTCGGCGGCATCCGCGTCGGCGTCTTCGAAGAGGCGCATGACCGCGGCGACGTGATCCGCTTTCTCAAGCGGGTGAACCAGACGCTGCTGAAGCTCGACGGCGACCCGAACGACCCGATCCACTTCAAGGCCTTCGACAAATCGGGCACCGCCGGGCACCGGGTGATCCGCACGCCTGAGGATGTCGACAACATCCCCGACGAGGAGTTCCCGGCACTTCTGGAATCGCATCTCGACGGCTGGGAGTTCGCGGTCGAGGCCTGGATCAAGGACGGCAAGATCCAGTTCCTGAACATCTCGGAATACGTGACGCTGGGCTATTCGGTCTTCGTGCCGGCGACGCCCGAGCTCGAGGAGCACCGCGCGCGGATCACCGAAGAGATCGAGAAGCTGATCGAGGTCTTCGACATCGACTTCGGCTTCATCCACCCGGAATACTTCCTGACCAGCGACAACAAGCTCTACTTCGGCGAGGTCGCCTACCGTCCGCCGGGCTTCAACGCGCTGGAGCTGATCGAGCGCGCCTATGGCTTCAACGGCTACCAAGGCCTTGTGCTGGCCTTCGATCCGAAGACCACCCAGGAAGAGCTCGACGCCTTCTTCCCGACCGAGGTCGTCGATGCCAAGGGCCATGCGGGCTGCTTCGGCGTCTACCCGCGCCGCCGCGTGGTCAGCCGCCTCGAGGTCCCCGAGGAGACCGCGAACCACCCCTATTTCGAGTTCCATGAGCTCTCCGACCCGCGCGAGCAGAAGGTGGCCAAACGGTCAGCATTCGGCACGCATTGGGGCCTGGCCTATTTCTTCGGTGACAACGCCCACGACTTGCGGGACCTTCTCAAGCGACAGGAAGAGCTGGATTATTATGTCTGATGAGTCCGAGGAACGCTTTCGCCGTGGATGGACAGACCACGGATGATCAGGCCGCGCTGACGCGGCTGTCCGAAACGCTCGACCGGGCCATCGACCGGCTGGACGAGGCCCGGCCCTTCGCCAAGGCGCGCCACCAGCGCCCGGTGCTGGACGTGCTGGGGCGTGTCATCGCGCTGCCCGGCGGGCTGGGGATGATCCGCCAGCGCGCCGCGCGCATGGATGCGGCGGGGCTCTTCTCGGGCTCGGACTGGGACCAGCCCGAGGTGCTGCTGCCGCAGCTCGTGGCGGGCACGCTGGTCTCCGACGACCCCTCGCTGCGGGCGCTCGAGGCGGCGAGCCTCGCGCGGTTCCTCGCGGTGGCCGAGGGCGAGGCCCGGCATGCCAACCTGCACCAGGAGGGCGCGCGGCATTTCCTGACCCAGGTGCTGGCGCTGAACCTCAAGGACCTGTTCGGCGCGCCGGATGAGGCCGCCCGCGCGCTGGGCGCCCGGCACGACCTCAAGCGCCGGGTGCTGAGCCATATCGCCGACCACATCGGTTTGAACGACGTTCTCAGCGTCCTGGTCTCGGAGATCTGGCGCCTGCTGGAGCAGCGCTCGATCCAGGTGGGCGTGGTCAAGGACATGATCGCCCAGATCGCCATCGCGCTGTCCGAGAAGGGCACCGAGCCCGGCAGCACGCGGCTTGGCGCCGAGCGGCTGGTCAGCGCGCTTTTCGGGCCGACCACCGCCTCGCGCGACGACCCGGGGCTGGCGGTCTACCTCGAGCGGATCTCGGTCGCCGATGAAAGCGGCCTCTCGCGCGAGGCCATGGGCTTTGCCCGGGCGATGCATGACACCGGGCTGGTCTCGGATTACCACGCCGCCTTCCTGACCTGGGCGCTCGATTACGAGAACCGCCCGCTGATCCCCGAGGCGCTGGGTCTCGGGACCACCGGGCTTGATTGCTGGCAGCATTACCGCGGGCTGATCGAGAAGCTGGTGCGTTCCGCCGTCTCGCTGCAGACGCCGCAGGCGGCCTACGGGCTGGCGCTGCTTCTGGACCGGGGCATCCTGCATCACGCCCCCATGGTACCGGCGCTGGAGCGGCAGCTCTCGCTGCAACTGCGCGGCGCCGCGCGCGAGCGCATCGCGCTGGGCTTCGCGGCGGGCGACGCGCCCGAGACCGCGCTTCTGGCCGGCGTGCTGCAGGTTCTGGGCCAGCCGCTCGGGGTGGGGCAGGGCGCCAATCCGACCTGCCAGTCGGCCAGGGCCATCGCCATGTGGGCGCTGATCGATCCCGATTATCTGCTGTTCCTGGTCACCCAGGTGGCCGACTTCGACATGCTGCAGATGCAGTTCGAGGGCACGGTGATCAATTCCGGCGATCTGCCCGCGGGTCTTGCCGGGGCGGGCCCGATCGACGCGGACCCGGTGTCGGTGCTGCTGGTGGCGCATCTCGACCGGATCTACGCCGAGATGGGGCGGCTCTGCGCGGGACGGCCCGGCGATCCGCACAAGTGGATCAACCCGCAGTTCCACGGCTGGTGGGTGTCGCGCGACTGCGCGGTCGCGGTGGACGTGGCGACGGGCCAGCTCGCGGGCTACGACGACTTCCTGCGGCGCTTCTTCGCGGCCTATCACCCGGCCTTCAACGGCGGGCGTCCGCTGGGCCATCCCCAGCCCGCCGGCATCGCGGTCACCGATGCGCAGCAGCGCTTCGTCGGCTGGCATGCCATCGCGATCCTTCGGGTCGCCGAGGACCAGGCCGGGCGGATGCGCGTCTATTTCTACAACCCCAACAACGACAGCGGGCAGGACTGGGGCAACGGGGTCGTGGTCTCGACCTCGGGCCACGGAGAACGCTACGGCGAGGGCTCGCTCGAGTTCGAGGCCTTCCTGTCGCGGGTCTACTTGTTCCACGACGAGCCCCTGCGGCGCGAGGAAGGGCGTGAGATCGCGCCCGAGCTGATCGCGACGGTGCGGGAGCAGGCCATCGCGAGCTGGGCGGCGGACCGGCAGGGCGCGGGCTGAGCGGAGCGCGGCAGGGCGCGGGCTGAGGCAGGCGCGGGGCAGGCCGATGGCTAGGGCGCGCGCGGGGCAGACCGAAGGCTGAGGCAACCGTGGGGCAGGGGGCCTGCGCCGCTAATTTTTAAGAGGGGCGGCGCGACGGCGCGCGGAGCTCCGCCACGGCGCCAGCCCCCCAACACCCCTCAACTCAACCCATGCGCCTCTGCCGTCGCGACCAGCGTGTCCTGCATCGCCCCCAGGACCACCGACCGGGCCGAGACCTCGCGGCGCACCAGCCCGATCCGCCGGGTGATCGCGCCCTGTCCGAAGGGGCGGATCTGCAGGCTCTCCTCGGGCACGTTCAGGATCGCGAGCTTCGGCACCACGGCGATACCGAGCCCCACCTGCACGAAGCTCACGATGGTCGGCATGGTGTTGATCACCGCCACCGGCTCGCGGCGGACGCCGAGCCGCGACAGCTCGGTGTCGATCTGGCGGGCCAGCGGCACGTCAGTGGCGTAATGGATGAAGGGATAGGCGCCGATCAGCGCGCGTTCGTCGGCGCCCTCGGCATCGGGCGGGGCGATCAGCATCAGCGGCTCGGTCAGGACCGGCGTCCAGATCAGGTCCGGCGGCACGCCGACGTGTTCGGCCACCAGCGCCGCGTCGAGCCGCCCGGCCGAGACATCGGCCATCAGCGCCTCGGAGACCCCGACCCTGAGATCGAGCGAAAGCTTCGGGAACTGCTCCCGCATCGCCCGGAAGGCGCGCGGCGCCAGCCACAGCGACACCGTGCGGATTGCCCCCAATTTAAGCACACCCGAGGTCCGGCCCCCGGTGATCGTGCGCCGGGTCTCGGTCATGATCTGCACGATGTTGCGGGCCCCGCGCAGCATCTCCTCGCCCCGGGCGGTGAGCTGCGGCGGGCGGGTGCGCCGGTCGAAGAGCGGCACCCCCAACTCCCCCTCAAGCGCCTGAATTTGCTGGGAGACCGCCGATGCGGTGAGGTTCACGATCCGCGCCGCCCCGGCGAAGCTGCCGGTCTCCGCGACGGCGACGAGGGTTTCGAGCTGGCGGATGTCCATCGCGGCAAGTTAAGCAGCGCTTCATAAAAGAGCAAATTATTTTCGTTAGAGAAAGCCGCCCTTGTCTTTTATGGGAGGCCTCACACCCAAGAAGCACTGACAGTCGCAACATGGAGAGACCCGACATGATCCACCTGCCCCGCATCGCCGCGAGCGCCGCGATTGCCGTCGCCGCGCTGGCCGGCAGCGCCCAGGCGCAATCCTACCCCGAGCGCCCCGTCGAGTTCATCGTGCCCTGGTCGCCCGGCGGCGGCAGCGACACGCTGATGCGGATCGTGGCCAACAACGTCTCGCCCTACCTCGGCGCCGAGATGCCGGTCATCAACATGCCCGGCGTCGGCGGCACGGTCGGCCTGACCGAAGCCTCCAAGCGCGAGGCCGACGGCTACACCATCTCGCAGGTGCACGAAGGCCTGCTGACCGCCACCGTGACCGGCATCACCGACCTGGCCTGGTCCGATTTCGAGCCGATCGCGCTGATGACCGCCTCGCCGCAGTTCCTGGTCGCCAATGCCGACCAGCCCTATGCAACCTTCGAGGAGTTCGTGAGCTACGCGCAGGAGAACCCCGGCGAGGTCTCGATCGGCGTGACCCTCGGCGGCGTGCCGCATCTGCACGCGGCGATGATCGAAGAGGCCTTCGACCTCGAGTTCAACTACGTCGGCTACGAAGGCACCGGTGAGCGCATCCGCGCGCTGGTCGGCGGCAACCTCGACGTGGCCATCGGCGATATCTCCTCGGCCGGCCAGTTCGTCGAGAACGGCGACCTGGTCTTCCTGGCCACCGGCGCGCCCGAGCGCATGGCCCAGGCCCCCGACGTGCCGACCTTCCAGGAGCTCGGCGCCGACATGGAGCTGGCCGTGACCCGCGGCATCGTCATGCCCAAGGGCGCCCCGGCCGAGGCCCGCGACGGTCTCGAGGCCGCGCTGGCGGAACTGGCCGAGGACGAGACCTTCGTCGAGCAGGTCAACAATGCCGGCGCCGAGGTGCAGTTCCGCGGCCAGGAGGCCTATGCGGACTACCTCACCCGCCTCGACGAGACCGTGAACCGTCTCGCAGAGGTGCTTGCTCCGTGAGCGAGGAGACGCCGCAACTGACGGGGAAGGAGCCGGGCGAGGTCGCCCGGCTTCTTTCCTACATCGCGCTGCTCGCGGCCTCTGCCGGCCTCTTCTGGGAGGCGACGCGGATCCCGAGCTCGCGTTTCGAGACCCTGGGCGCCGGGGCCTTCCCGATGATCGTGCACGGCTGCCTGATCCTGCTCTTGCTGGTCACCATCGCGCAGACCCTGCGGCGGCTGCCCGCGGGCGCCTATGCCGCCTTCGGCGCGGCCTTCGGCACCTGGGTGCGCGAGCGCCGGCTGGTCTTCGTGGTCTTTCTCTGCCTCGGCGCCTATCTCGCCGCGATGCCGGTGATCGGCTACCCGATCGCGACGCTGGTCTTCCTGGCGGTGCTGCAATTCGCGCTGGCCCCCAAGACCAAATCCGCCATGGCGGTGCTGATCGTCCTGTCGCTCCTGTTTTCCTTCGGCTTGAACTGGCTGTTCGCCGAGGTCTTCAACGTCTTCCTGCCCAGAGGGTAAATCATGGACGCCTTTCTCCTCGGCGCCGGCCAGATCCTGACGGCCGAGACGCTGATCTTCATGCTCCTGGGCTCCATCGCGGGGATCATCGCCGCCGCGATCCCGGGCTTCACCGTGACCATGGCGATCGTGCTGACGCTTCCCCTGACCTTCGCGATGGAGCCCCTTCAGGGCATCGCGGTCATGCTGTCGGTCTATGTGGGCGGCTATACCGGCGGGCTGATCTCGGCTGCGCTCCTGGGCATTCCCGGGACGCCCTCGGCGGTGGCCACCACCTTCGACGCCTTCCCGATGTCGCGCAACGGCGAGCCCGGGCGCGCGCTCTCGATCGGGGTCTGGGCCTCGTTCTTCGGCACGGTGATCTCGACCGCGGTGCTGATCGTCGCGGCGCCGCCCTTGGCGATCTTCGCGGTCAAGCTGGGGCCCTGGGAATATTTCTCGCTCATCGTCTTCGCGCTGACCATCGTGGCGAGCCTCGTCGGCCATTCGCTGCAACGGGGCCTCATCGCCGCGCTCATCGGGCTGGCGATCTCGACCGTGGGCACCGACCCGATCCTCGGGCGGCCGCGCTTTGACTTCGACGTCACCATGCTGGCCGCGGGTCTGCCCTTTCTGGTGGTGCTGATCGGCATCTTCGCGATCTCGCAGCTCGCCTCCGAGGTCGAGGACGCGGGCAAGATCCGCTCGGGCCAGAAGCTCGTCACCGGCGAGATCGACTTCAAGACGCTCTCGGTGATGAAAGAGGTCCTCATGCGGCCGGTGAACCTGATCCGCTCCTCCATCGTGGGCGTGCTGATCGGGGCGCTGCCGGGCGCGGGCGGCTCGATCGCCAACCTCGTGGCCTACGACCAGGCCAAGCGCGCCTCCAAGACGCCCGAGAAGTTCGGCACCGGCACCACCGACGGGGTGGTCGCCTCCGAGGCGGGCAATTCGGCGACCGCCGGCGGCGGGCTGATCCCGCTGATCGCGCTGGGCATCCCCGGCTCGGCGGTGGACGCCATCCTCATGGCCTCGCTCATGGTGCACGGCATCTCGGTCGGCCCGCGGCTGATCATGGACAATGCCGACCTGGTCTACGGGATGTTCATCGCCATGGTGGTCGCGAGCTTCATGATGCTCGTGGTCTGCGTGCTGTCGATGCGCGCCTTCCTGCGCGTCGCGGAAGTGCCGAAATGGGTCGTCGTGCCGGTGGTGCTGGTCTGCTGCGTGGTGGGCTCCTTCGCGCTCAACAACCGGGTGACGGACCTCTACCTTCTCGGCTTCATCGGGCTCTTCGGCTACGCGCTGCGCGCGCTCGACTACCCGCTGGCGCCGCTGGTCCTGGGGGTGATCCTCGGCCCGATCGCCGAGACCAACCTGCGCCGGGCGCTGATGACCAACGACGACTGGACGCTCTTCCTGACCCGGCCGGTGAGCCTGATCTTCCTGATCGCGGCCGTGGCCTCGGTCGCCTGGGCGGTGCGCGCGCATCTGAAATCCGCAAAAGCCAAAAAGACCGCAGAAAGGACTGCGCCATGAATTTCCGCCACGATGCCCTCTATCCCTCGCGCCGCTCTCCGGTCCTGGCCGAGAATGTCGTCGCCACCTCGCATCCGCTGGCGGCGCAGGCCGGGGTCGCCATGCTCGCCAAGGGCGGCAACGCGGTCGATGCGGCAATCGCCGCCGCGGCGGTGCTGACGGTGGTCGAACCCACCGGCTGCGGGCTCGGCTCGGACGGCTTCGCCATCCTCTGGGACGGGCAGGAGCTGCACGGGTTGAACTCCTCGGGCGCCGCGCCCGCGGGCTGGACGCCCGAGCGCTTCGCCGGCCGCTCCGAGATCCCCTTCCGCGGCTGGGAGAGCGTGACCGTGCCAGGGGCCGTCGCCTCCTGGGTGGCGCTGATCGACCGCTTCGGGGCGCTCGACCTCGAGACCGTCATGGCCCCGGCCATCGGCTATGCCGAGGGGGGCTTCAACGTCTCCCCGGTGATCGGCGCGCTCTGGCAGCGCGGGGCCGAGATGCTTTCCGAGCAGCCCGGCTTCGCCCAGGCCTTCATGCCCGGCGGCCGCGCGCCCCGGGCGGGCGAGCGTTTCGCCAACCCCGCCCAGGCCCGCAGCCTGCGGCTCATCGCCGAGACCCGGGGCCGCGCCTTCTACGAGGGCGAGCTGGCCGAGAAGATCGCCGCCTTCGCGGCCGAACACGGCGCCGCGCTCAGCGCCGAGGACCTGGCCGCCCATCGCCCCGAGTGGTGCGGCACCATCGAGACCGGCTTCGGCGAGGAGCGCCTGCACGAGATCCCGCCGAACGGGCAGGGCATCGCCGCGCTCATGGCGCTGGGGATGCTGGAGCACACCGGCATCCGCGAGCTCGAGGCCGACGACCCGCAGGCCCTGCACCTTCAGATCGAGGCGACCAAGCTCGCCTTCGCGGATCTGCACGCCTATGTCGCCGACCAGGCGCATATGACCGACCCCACGGTCGAGGCACTGATCGACCCGGTCTACCTCAAGGCGCGCGCCGCCCATATCGACCCCGCGCGCACCCAGGACCACGGGCCCGGCGCGCCGAAGCACGGCGGCACGGTCTATCTGACCACCGCGGATGCCAGCGGCATGATGGTTTCCTTCATCCAGTCGAACTACTCGGGCTTCGGCTCAGGCGTGGTGGTGCCGGAGACCGGAATCAGCCTGCAGAACCGCGGCGCGGGCTTCACGCTGGAGGCCGGGCATCCGAACCAGGTCGCCCCCGGCAAGCGGCCCTTCCACACCATCATCCCCGGTTTCGTGACCCGCAACGGCGCGCCCGAAATGAGCTTCGGCGTCATGGGCGGTCCGATGCAGGCGCAGGGCCACGTGCAGATGATGCTGCGCTGCGGGCTCTGGGGCCAGGACGTGCAGAGCGCCATCGACGCCCCGCGCTGGCGCTTCGTCGCGGGCGCCGAGGTGGCGGTCGAGGACGCCATGCCCGAGACCACCCGCGCGCGGCTCGCCGAGATGGGCCATGCGATCAAGGTCGAGGCCCCCGACAGCGCTTTCGGCTTCGGCGGCGCCCAGCTGATCCGCCGCCTGCCCGGCGGCGGCTACGCGGCGGGCTCCGACCCGCGCAAGGACGGCCTCGCGGCGGGCTTCTGAACAGGGCGCTTGGTGAGGGCGAGGGGCGATGTCCCTCGCCCTCGCCACGTCGCGCAGCTTTCGCTGCGGTGGAAAGTTCCGCGGTCCTCCGGGACTGATCGGCACGGCATCGGCGCTGTTTCTTCTCCTAAAAACAGACTGATGACCGCTTCCGGTGCGGTCCGGCTTGTGCCGTCATGGCAGACGGCGCGCCCCGCGGTGCGGCGGTCTTGCGCGACCCGCAGGCACGTCTCCTGCGTATCTTCCCAAAGATTTCGTGGACTCAAAGCATATCAAAAATATACAAAAGACTCGTTCAAATATTTTAGAGGTGCCTTGATGAACTCCCGAATTCTTCTCTCCGTGCTGGCCGCGAGCCTGACTTCGGCGCCGGCCCTGGCGGAGACCTTCCCACCCCAGCATTGGGCCAGCGCCGGCGGGCTGGTGTCGCTCGAACCGCATGGCGCGGCCGATCTCTCCGCCCTGGAGGCCGGCGACCTGCGGCAGATCGAGGAGGCCTTCATCCGCTGGGGGCTCTATTACGACGAGGGCCGCAGCGACCTCCTGTCCTCGCTCTTTGCCGAAGAGGGCTCCCTGGTCGCGACGCTCGGCAGCGCCGAGCCGATCGCCAGCTTCACCGGCCCCGAGGCCATTGCCGAATACGTCGATGCGACGCTCGGCCAGCAGGGCGACCAGCGGCGCCATTCGATCACCAACTTCATCGTCGAGGAAGCCTCCGAGGACAGCGCCCATGCGCTGGCTTACGGAATCGTCCTGGTGGCCGCCGACGGGCTCAGCGTCGGCTCCTCGGTGCTCTATGACGGCGAGTTGGAGAAGAACGGGCAGGGGGTCTGGACCTTCTCCAAGCTGACCATCGCGATCGACGATTACGCCGGCAACCTGAACTGATCTCCGCCTCACGCGATCCGCGCGGGCCCGGCCTCCGGGTCCGCGCGATTTATGTCGTGGTGCCAGCACCTTGGCCGCCGAGCCACCCGCGCCGCGCCATCCTCCCCGGCGCCAAATCCTTGCAACCAAAACCCGCCTCTCTTGCGCGACGCTCCCGTTCTCCGCTACTGCTTCGGGGCGGGTGTTTTTGATCGGGCGGTCAAAAGCTCGGAAGCATCCGGCATAGGGAGGAAAAGACTATGACCAAGATCATTTCGGCGGCGGTCCTGACGGCCGTCGCGGGCACGGCGACGCCAAGCTTCGCCGAGACCGAGGTGCAATTCTGGCACGCCTTCACCGGCCGGCTCGGAGAGCTGGTGGACGAACAGGTCGCCAGCTTCAACGACAGCCAGGACGCCTATACCGTCACCGCCACGCACAAGGGCAACTATTCCGAGACGTTGAACGCCGGCATCGCCGCCTTCCGCGCGGGCGAGCAGCCGCATGTCCTGATGGTCTTCGAGGTGGGCACCGCCACCATGATGGCCGCCGAGGGCGCGGTGCGCCCGGTGCACGAGGTCATGGCGGGCGGCGAGTTCGACCCCGAGGCCTTCATCGGCGCGGTCAAGGGCTATTACACCACCACCGAGGGCGAGATGCTCTCGATGCCCTTCAACTCCTCGACCCCGGTCCTCTGGGTGAACCGCGACAAGCTCGAGGGCGCGGGCATCGACCCCGACACCGAGATGACCACCTGGGACCAGGTCGGCGAGGTGCTGACGCAGCTCAAGGACGCGGGCGTCGACTGCCCGATGACCACCGCCTGGCAAAGCTGGATCCACCTTGAGAACCTCTCGGCCTATCACAACGTGCCTTTCGCCAGCCAGGAGAACGGCTTTGCCGGCGCCGATGCCACGCTCGAGCTGAACGGCCCGGCCCAGGTCAAGCACATCTCGACGCTGGGCGAATGGGCGCAGGACGGCAAGTTCATCTACACCGGCCGCCGCAACGAGGGCGGGGCGAACTTCCGCGGCGGCGAATGCGCGCTCTTCACTGAAAGCTCGGCGGGCTACGCGGGCATCAAGGCCGAGGCCGACTTCGCCTTCGACGTCCGTCCGCTGCCCTATTGGGAAGGGGCCGGTGACGCGCCGCAGAACACCATCATCGGCGGCGCCTCGCTCTGGGTCATGGAAGGCCACGAAGAGGCGGATTACGACGGCGTCGCCGCCTTCCTGAACTTCCTGTCGAGCCCCGAGATCCAGGCCAAGTGGCACCAGGACACCGGCTACCTGCCGATCACCTCGGCGGCCGCCGATCTGACCCGCGAGCAGGGCTTCTACGAGGAGAACCCCGGCACCGACGTGGCGGTCGCGCAGATGACGGCGAACGAGCCCACGGCGAACTCCAAGGGCATCCGGCTGGGCTACTTCGACCAGATCCGCACGGTGATCGACGAAGAGCTCGAGGCCGTCTGGGCCGGCGACAAGGAGGCCCAGGCCGCCCTCGACAGCGCCAAGGAACGCGGCGACCAGCTGCTGCGCCGCTTCGAGCAGTCCACCCGCTGATCTGAGAGCAACATAGGAGCGGCGTCCCGGGTGACCGGGACGCCGGCCGCCATGGACAAGCGCGTCACCTTCAAGGGGCTCTGGCTGCCTCTCCTCCTGGTCCTGCCGCAGATCGTGATCACCGCGGTCTTCTTCTTCTATCCGGCCGGGCAGGCGATCTGGCAGTCGCTCTACATCCCCGATCCCTTCGGCCTGTCGATGAAATTCGTGGGCCTGGGCAATTTCGAGTATCTGCTGGGCGACCCCTATTACCGGGCCTCCTTCCTGACGACGGCGATTTTCTCTGTGCTGGTCACCGTGGTCTCGATGGGCGTGGCGCTCTGGCTCGCGGTGCTGGCGGACCGGCTGATCAAGGGCTCGGGCACCTATCGCACGCTTCTGATCTGGCCTTATGCCGTCGCGCCGGCGGTGGCAGGCGTGCTCTGGCTTTTCATGTTCAACACCCGCGTCGGCGTGGTGACCTGGTATCTCGGCGTGCTGGGCTACGACTGGAACCACGTGCTGAATGACAACGAGGCCATGGGCCTCGTGGTGATCGCCTCGGCCTGGGGGCGGATCTCCTACAACTTCCTGTTTTTCCTGGCCGGGCTGCAGTCGATCCCGCGCTCGGTGATCGAGGCGGCGGCAATCGACGGCGCGCGGTTCTGGACCCGCTTCCGCACCATCGTCTTCCCGCTCCTCTCTCCGACCACCTTCTTCCTGCTGGTGGTGAACGTGGTCTACGCCTTCTTCGAGACCTTCGGCGTGATCCATACGATCACCTCGGGCGGGCCGCAGCAGGCCACGACGATCCTCGTCTACAAGGTCTATGCCGACGGCTTCGTCGGGCAGGACCTGGGCTCCTCGGCGGCGCAGTCGGTGATCCTGCTGGCCATCGTCTCGGTGCTGACCATCATCCAGTTCCGCTTTGTCGAACGGAGGGTGCACTATTGACCACGCGTGACGCCCTTGCCGCAGAGACCCCGCCGGTCAAGGCGCCCGGCGCCGACCACGACGGCATGGTCGAGCGCCGTGGCGCCGGCCTCTGGCTCACCCACCTCGGGCTGATCGTCGGGCTGTTGTTCATCTTCTTCCCGATCTGGCTGGCCTTCGTCGCCTCGACCATCTCGCAGCCCGAGATCGCCCGGCCGCCGATGCCGCTTCTGCCCGGCGACCAGTTCATCGAGAACTACACCCGCGCGCTGACCTCGGGCATCAACGCGCCGGTGGCGCTGATGCTGGGCAATTCGCTGGTCATGGCGCTGGGCATCGCCTTCGGCAAGATCGCGATCTCGCTCCTGTCGGCCTTCGCCATCGTCTACTTCCGCTTCCCCGGGCGGCAGCTCTTCTTCTGGCTGATCTTCCTGACGCTGATGCTGCCCGTCGAGGTGCGCATCGTGCCGACCTACGAGGTGGTCGCGGGCTTCGGGATGCTGAACAGCTACTCGGGGCTGATCTTCCCGCTGATCGCCTCGGCCACGGCGACCTTCCTCTTCCGGCAGTTCTTCATGACCGTGCCGGACGAGCTGGCCGAGGCTGCCCGCGTCGACGGGGCGCGGCCGATGCGGTTCTTCTTCGACATCCTCCTGCCGATGAGCCGCACCAACATCGCCGCGCTCTTCGTGATCCTGTTCATCTACGGCTGGAACCAGTATCTCTGGCCGCTCCTCATCACCACCGACCCCTCGATGAACACCATCGTCATGGGCATCAAGCAGATGTTCCCCTCGGGCGACGACATCGCCGACTGGCCGGTGATCATGGCGACCTCGATCCTCGCGATGATCCCGCCGGTGATCGTCGTGGTCGGCATGCAGCGGCTGTTCATCCGCGGCCTAGTGGAAAGCGAGAAGTAATGGCGACCCTCTCTCTACGCGACGTGAAGAAGCGCTTCGGCAAGACCGAGGTCATCCATGGGGTGAACATCGACATCGAGGAGGGCGAGTTCATCGTGATCGTCGGCCCCTCGGGCTGCGGCAAGTCCACGCTTCTGCGCATGGTGGCGGGCCTCGAGACCGTGACCTCGGGCGAGATCGCCATCGACGGGGCGCGGGTCAACGAGAAGGAGCCCATGGACCGCGACATCGCCATGGTCTTCCAGAACTACGCGCTTTATCCGCATATGTCGGTCTTCGACAACATGGCCTACGGGCTGAAGATCGCGGGCACGCCGAAGGGCGAGATCGCCGAGCGGGTGGAGCAGGCGGCGGACCTTCTGCAGATCCGCGACTTCCTGGCGCGCAAGCCGCGCGAGCTATCGGGCGGGCAGCGCCAGCGGGTGGCCATGGGCCGGGCCATCGTGCGCAAACCGGCGGTCTTCCTTTTCGACGAGCCGCTCTCGAACCTCGACGCCAAGCTGCGGGTGCAGATGCGGCTGGAGATCCGGCAGCTTCAGCGCGAGCTGGGCGTGACCTCGCTTTATGTCACCCACGACCAGGTCGAGGCGATGACCATGGCCGACCGGATGATCGTGATGAACGCGGGCCATGCCGACCAGATCGGCGCGCCGCTCGAGGTCTATTCCAACCCCGCGACCGAGTTCGTGGCGGGCTTCATCGGCTCGCCGCCGACGAATTTCTTCGAGGCAGGCGGGCGCGGGCGCATCGGCGTGCGGCCCGAGCATCTGAGCATCGTCGAGGGCGCCGGGGCCGGGCAGCTGGGTGCCACGGTCGCCAATGCCGAGCCGCTGGGCGCGGAGACGCTGGTGCATGTGCGGCTTGAGAACGGGAGCCTTCTGACGGTGCGCCAGGACGGCGCGGCCCCGATCCCCGCCGAGGGGACCGGCATCGGTCTGGCCTGGGACGGTCGGCACGAGATGCGCTTCGGCTGACGGTTGGGCAGGGGGCGCGTGCCGGCGGCGTTGCGGGCCGTGTAAGTCCGAGCTGGACAGGGCATTGCCGCGTTCAGCATAGACCGCGCTTATCGCTAGTTGCAGGCGGGCGTCGTTGCCATACCGCCCCGCCCGCGCACCTCCAAGAGACACGGGGCGCGCCCGCCCCGCCTCACCTCAGCAGGGGTCGCTCACCGCGTCGCGGGTCACGCTCAGAAGCGCCTGTTTCAGCCGGTCGGTGGCCACGGGCTTCTGGCAGGAGCGGCAGCCGGGGTAGCTCTTGCTCACCTCCGCCTCGTAGGCATGGCCCGAGTGGAAGACCAGCCCGACCTTCTGCGCCTGCAGCTTGTCGGCCAAGGGAAAGACCTCGCCGTCGGTCAGCCGCACGTCGAGGATCGCGGCGTCGGGGGTGCGCTCGGCCAGCGCCGCCTCGGCGGCCCGCAGCGAGGCATAGGGGCCCATGACCTGGAAGCCGAAGCCCTCGACCAGCATCTCGAGATCGAGCGCCACGATGGGCTCGTCTTCGCAGATCAGGACGGTCGCGGTCATTCGGTCACTCCCGAGGGGCCAGGGATGTATTTCAACCGCGTGGTGCGGTTCTCGGCGGTGGCATCCACCGCCACCGAGCCCCCGAGTTGCGACGCGGAGAGCTTCACGAGCGTCGAGCCGAAGCCGGCGGGGCCTTCCTGGGAAGAAAGCGCCTCGGCGTAGGATTCGTTCCACGTCAGCGTCACCTCGCCGTCGGCGGCCTGCTCCCAGCCCACCTGCAGGCTGCCCGCGACCGGGCCGAGCACCCCGTATTTGGCCGCATTGGTCGCCCATTCGTGCATCAGGAGCGACAGCGCCGTCAGCTCCTGGCTGTTCACCGTGATGCGCGGGCCGGTGACCTCGATGTTGGTGCCGTCGGTATAGGGATCGAGCGAGGCGCGCACCGCGTCCTCGATGGTCAGCTGTTCGGCGCCGGGCGAGCTTTGCGTCAGGTCGTGCGAGCGGGCCAGCGCGGAGACCCGATCCTCGATGCTGGCCACCAGGTCCGGCACCGACTCCGTGGTCCGCCCGGCGATCCGCACCATGCCCGAGATGATCGAGAACATGTTCTTCACGCGGTGGTTCATCTCGCGCAGCATCAGCTCGCGCACGCGCTTGGCCTGCTGTTCCTCGGTGACGTCGAAGATCACCCCCAGGACCCGCGAGGTGCGGTGCCCGTCGACCCGCCGGCCAACGAGCTGCAGCGAGCGGTTCTCGGTCAGGTCGCCGGCGATCTGGAAGGTGACATCCACGCCGCCCGCGCCGTGCAGGTCGGTCTTCATCGCCTCGCGCACGCGCTCGCGGTCCTCGGAGGCGACGCGGGCCAGAAGGTCCTCGTGGGTCAGCTCGTTGAAATCGGCGGCCAGGATGCTGCTGCCGGTATCGTCGAACTTCAGCACACCGCCCTCGGGGTTGCACTCCCAGACGCCCAGCTGCGCCACGTCGAGCGCCAGGCGCAGGCGCTCGCCCTCGTGTTTCAGCGCCTCCTCGAGCAGGATCGCCTCGGTCAGCTCGGTGAAGACCAGCGTCGCCCCGTCCAGGTCGCCGTCCGGCGTGCGGTAGGGGGTGATGACCAGCGACCAGGTGCGGTCCTGGGCGCGGTCGCTGACCCGCATATGCGAGACCTCGCCGGTCTGCATGACCGCGCGGATCGCCGAGAGCACCTCGTCGTTGCGGCGCAGCGTGCTGGTCACCTCGGTCAGCGGGCGGCCGCGGTCGGTGCCGCGGAAGGGATAGATCGACTGGATCGCATCGGTGAAGTTGCGGATGTTGAGATCCGCATCCACCACCACCAGGGGCAGGGCGGTCGAGGCGAAGAAGTTCGACAGATCGGCATTGGCGATGGACAGCTCGTCGACCTTGGTCTTCAGCTCGTCGTTGACGGTCGAGAGCTCCTCGTTGGTCGACTGCAGCTCCTCGTTCATCGACATCATTTCTTCGTTGGAGCTTTTCAGCTCCTCGTTCGCCGTCTCCAGCTCCTCGACGGTGGTGTGCAGCCGGTGGCGGGTGCTGCGCAGCTCGTCCTCGAGGCTCTGGACGTGGCTGTCCGAGGGATCGAGGTCGTCGACCTCGTCGTCGTCGCTCAGCGGCTCGAAGCGGTCGCGGTCGCGGAAGATCACCAGGATGGTGCCGTCGTTCAGCGGATCGGCGATCAGGTCGAGCGCCTGGCGCCCGAACTCGGACTGCGCGGTCAGGTCGCGCGACAGCGTGCGCTTGTTGTTCTGCGCGACCTGCCGGATCAGCGCCGAAAGCGCGTCGCGGATGCCCGGGCGGGCGACATTGGCGGCGAACTGGCTGTCGTCGCGCCCCGGCGTGAAATCGAGGTATTTGCCCAGACGGCCGGTCGATTTCAGGATCTCGCCCTTCTGCGAGACCTGCAGGGTCGCCGGGGCGAACTGGCCCAGGATGCGGTCGACCGCGCCGCTGTCGTTCCATTCGAGCCGGGTCGAGGCCTCGCGGTCGCGCGCCGGGCGGCGGGTCTGGCTGCCCTCGCTCCGGGTCTGGCCGCGCAGTTGCAGCGGGTATTTCGGGCTGCCCTCGAGGCGCTGGAAGACCCGCGCGCTCTGGTCGACGGGCTGGAACATGTGATCGTAGCGCCCGATGCTTTCCGAGGGCCCGAGGAAGAGCTTCGCCCCGGGCTTCAGCGAGTAGTGGAAGATCGGCAGGACCGCGGTCTGCAGCTGGTCGCCGAAATAGATCAGCAGGTTGCGGCAGGACAGAAGGTCGATCGCCGAGAAGGGCGGGTCGCGCACGATGCTGTGCACCGAGAAGCGGATCATGTCGCGGATCTTGCCGGCGACCTGGAACTTGCCGTCCCGGGCCACGGTGTAGAGGTCGCGCATCTCCTCGGGGATGTCGCCGAGCGCGGCCTGCGGGTAGACCGCGTCGCGGGCCAGCCGCAGCATCTGTTCGTCGATGTCGGTGGCGAAGATCTGGATGTTCACCGAGCGCCGCTGCAGCCGCACCTCGTGGGCGAACATCATGGCGATGGAATAGGCCTCTTCGCCGCTCGAACAGCCGGGCACCCAGATGCGGATCTCGTCGTCGTCGCGGGCGTCGCGCACCAGGGGATGCACCGAGCGCTTGCGCAGCACCTCGAAATGCTCGGGGTCGCGGAAAAAGCGGGTGACGTTGATCAGCAGCTCGCGAAAGAGGATCTCGCATTCCTCGGGCTCGGCGCGGATATGTTCGAGGTATTCGCTGGCATCGCCGAGGTCGAGCACCTGGATCCGCCGCTGCACCCGGCGCACCAGCGTCGACTGCTTGTAGCCCGAGAAGTCGTGCCCGACGTAGCTGCGCACCACCGCGCAGATGTCGCTGATCGATTGTTCCACCGTGCGCGCCAGCCGCTCGTCGATCTTGTCGACCAGCGAATGGGCGTAGAACTGCAGCACCGCCTCGATGATCTGGTCGGGCGCACGCACGAAGTCCACGAGCCCGGTGGCCTGGGCCGAGGTCGGCATGCCGTCGTATTTCGCGGTGTCGGGGCTTTGCACGATGCAGAGCCCGCCGTGTTCCTTGATCGCGCGCAGCCCCGCGCTGCCGTCCGCCCCGGTGCCCGAGAGGATCACGCAGGCCGCAAAGCGCCCCTGGTCGAGCGCCAGGCTCTCGAAGAAGTCGTCGATCGGCCGGCGCAGCCCGCGCGGCTGGGAGAACTCGGTCAGATGCAGCACGCCGTTCTTGACCGAGAGCCCATGCGCGGGCGGGATGATGTAGACATGGCCCGCCTCGATGGTCTCGCCGCCCGAGACCTGGGTGACCTCGAGCTCGGTGTGCCGGCCCAGAAGCTCGGCCAGGAGGCTCTCGTGGTTGGGGTCGAGGTGTTGGACGACGACATAGGCCAGGTTGCTCTCGGCGCTGGCCTGGGTGAGCATCTCGCGGATCGCCTCGAGCCCGCCGGCCGAGGCGCCGATGCCGACGATGCAGAGGCGTTCCTGCGCCTCGGCTTCGCTCTCCTCCTCCGTGGCTCGGGGGGAGCCCTGGTTGTCGTCTCTCATCACTGTTGTCTCACCGTCCCGGTCTGTCAGCGCCGGTCCTCGTCTAGTGTCAGCCTGGCCAGCGTGGCCACCGAGTCCGAGATGATCTGCGCCGAGCCTACCATGGCGAGACCGAACTCCCGCCCGATCTGTTCGACGTCGCTCAGCGCGTGGTGCAGCTCGGCGTCGTTGACGCGGATCTGCGAGCGCTGGAGCGCGGTGGTCATGTCGAACTGCGAGGCGAGGATGAAATGCGCCGCGCCGCGGCTGTCGCGCAGCCGGGTCATGAAGACGTAGTTGTGAAAGCTCGACCCGTCCTTGCGGTAGTTCAGGACCGGGAAGCGCCCGGCGTCCTGGGCGGGGTCATGCACGAAATCATGCAGCGCGCGGCGGCTGTCGTCCGAGGTCTCGGGCCCCTGCAGGAGCCGGCAGTTGCGCCCGACGACGTCCTCGGGGTCGTATCCGGTCAGCTCGCAGAAGGCCGCGTTGACCATGGTCAACGGCATGTCGCCGTCCGTTTCGGACACCGCGAGGGCCACGTTGGAATTCTCGAGATACGCTCGCAGGGATGCGGGCAACTCCGTCTGGGCGCTCATCGAGCTCCTCGCTGGTTATGCGTCACCTCCAGAACATGCATTCAAGACACGTCTTGGCAAGCAACCACAGGGAGAATGATGCATTCCTGCATCGGGATGTATGGGGGTGAGGCGGGGTTGGAGGGCGCGGTGGCGGATGACCTTGCGTCAAGGGGTGGGGTTTGGCGGTGGTGTGGTGCGGTGAGGGTGGGGTTTGACGGGGGTGCCGGTGGCGCTGAGAGGAGAGCGGTGCTGGTGATTTGCGGTGCTGAGGCTCCGGCTGGCTGATGCGGGCGGGCGGTGATCTGCGGTGCCGTCCACTTGGCACGGCCGCGCTGGCTGGTGAGGCCGGGCGGGACCTGCCCGGTCAACCCGAACGGATCCAGCGTCGCCACATGCCCGGGCCGAACCGCCCTCCACTCCAAAGGACTGCCTTCCCCAACCGCGCCCCCTTGCGCCCGAACAGCACCGAAGGTGCCGGGCGCGCGCCGGACCGGCCCTATGGGCCGGCGCTTCCTGGGATGGCGCGCCTAACTCGTAGTTTGTCCTGACCTTGCGGGGATAAAGCGCTCTGCTCGGAGGCCAGAAGCGCCGACCCCCGGTCCGCCGCGCGCCCGTCACCTCCTGGCGGGGGTGCGAGGTCCGAGCGGGTGGGGTTTCGGAGGGCAGGGTAGGTGAGGGGCGGAGCCTCGGGCGTTGCCGGGGACAGCCGGGGCCAAGCGGATGGCTCCAAAGCCAGCGCCAAGGCCCCCACCGCCCAGCAGCATCATTCCTCAGCCCACTTGCGCCCGAACAGCACCGCAGGTGCCGGGCGCGCGCCGGACCGGCCCTATGGGCCGGCGCTTCCTGGGATGGCCCGCCTAACTCGTAGTTTGTCCTGACCTTGCGGGGATAAAGCGCCTTGCTCGGAGGCCAGAAGCGCCGACCCCCGGTCCGGCGCGCGCCCGTCACCTTCTGGCCGTGGTGCGAGGTCCGAGCGGGTGGGGTTTCAGAGGGCAGGGTGGGTAAGTGGGCAGGAGGTCCGGGCGCGCGGGGCGACTAGGGGGCGGCGCGGTGATCGGAGGCGGAGCCTCGACGTCGGCGGGGGCAGGCGGCCCGCTGCTAGACCGGCGACCAATCCCTCACCCCACACCCTCTCACCCCGCCGCGGCGGGCGTCAGAAGCCTGCTCCCGTCCACCATGTGATCCGCCGAGATCCGGTAGGCCGCCGCGCCGAGCGCGCGGGCGACGGAGCCGAAGTGGCCCGCCTCGACCTCGGGGCGGATCACCCCCTGCAGGTCCAGGAGGTCGAGCTGCCGCCCGACCTCGCGCACCAGCCGCGCGCGCATCCCCGGCGGCATGGCACCGTCGATCACCACCGCCTCGACGTCGATCACCGCCAGGGTCGAGACGATGGCATGGGCGAGGCTGCGGGCGGCGCGCAGGATCCAGGGGCCGACCACGGGCTCGAAGGCCTCCCAGGCCTCGGGGTCGCGGTAAAGCGCGGCGGGGTCCTCTCCGGCCTCGGCCAGGAGCCGCTCCAGCACCACCAGCGAGGCATGGTCGACCAGCCGCTGGCCGCCGGGCTCGTCGGGCACCCGCATCGGGCCGAAGCCGCCGGAATTGCCGCGCGCCCCGGCGAAGACGCTGCCGTTCAGCACCAGCCCGCCGCCGATGAAGGCGCCGACGAAGAAATAGACGAAATCGCTGTGGCTGCGGCGCGGGCCGAAGACCAGCTCGGCCCGGCAGGCGGCGGTGCCGTCGTTCTCGGTGCTGATCGGGCCGGGCAGGAGCGGTCCGAGATCGCGCGCCGCGTCGAAGTCGCGCCAGGCGGCCATCTCCTCGGAGGGGGCGCCGAAATCCTCGGTCCAGTGCCAGAGCTCCGAGGGCATGGCGACGCTCGAGCCCGACAGGTCCTCGGGCTTCAGCCGGGCCGAGCGCAGAAGCGGGCGCAGGGCGCCGCGCAGGAACGCCGCCGCCGAGGTCGGCGTGGGATAGGCATGCCGCGCGGTGCGCCGGGCCACGACCTGGCCCAGGAAGTCCGCGGCCACCAGGTCATAGCTGTGCCGGCCGATCTTCAGCCCGAGGTAATGGCGCACGGCGGGGTTGAGCCGCATCGGCACCGAGGGCTGGCCCACGCGGCCGCGAATCGGGTCGCCCCGCAGCAGGTAGCCATCGGCCTCGAGCGCCTTGAAGATCACCGAGACGGCATTGGGCGAGAGCCCGGTCGCGCGGGTCGCCTCGGCCTTGGTCAGCGCCCCGCACTGGCGCACGAGATGCAGGACCAGCCGCTCGTTGGCGCCGCGCACGGTGGTCTGGTTCGACCCCCGGAAGGGCGTCGCGCGCAGCATGTCTTCCTTGTCGCGAGGTGCCATGATCGAGCCGGTTCAATGTCTTGGCCGGTGGGCGCGGGCCTCTTGCGGGCCGGGCGCCGGGCGGGCCTTGGCCTGCACTCTAGGCAGGCGGGGGCCGCCAGACAAGCGCGGTGAGGCTCCGAACATATTAATACTTCATTCGGAAGTTTTTATTGACAGCTGCCGTAACGTCGCCCTACTCGTTGGATTACGCGATGCTGTGCAAAGGAGAGGCGCGGCGCGTGAGATCACAGCCCTGACCTGGGGCGCAGCATTGAGGGTGGCCCCGGATAAATACTTCCTAATGAGGTATTAAGGCGCGCCATCGAACAAGGGAGAGAGACCATGAAACTCGTCAAAGCCGGTATCCTCGGGGCGCTCGCCTCGACCGCCATGGCCGGCAGCGCCGCCGCCGAAGGCGGCGTCTGCCTGATCACCAAGGACGCCACCAACCCCTTCTTCGTGAAGATGGCCGAGGGCGCCTTTGCCAAGGCCGCCGAGCTCGGCACCGAGCTGCGCTCCTTCGCGGGCAAGTTCGACGGCGACCACGAGACCCAGGTCGACGCGATCGAGACCTGTATGGCCGCGGAGGCCGACGGCATCCTGCTGGTCGCCTCGGACACCAAGGCGATCACCGGCGCGGTCCAGCAGGCGCGCGACGCCGGCATGCTGGTCATCGCGCTCGACACGCCGCTCGACCCGATCGACGCCGCCGACATGACCTTCGCCACCGACAACTTCGAGGCCGGCCGGCTGATCGGCGAATGGGCCGCCAAGACCATGGGCGACACCTCGGAGGCCAAGATCGGCCTTCTCAACATCAACGTCAGCCAGCCCACCGTCGGCGTCCTGCGCAACCAGGGCTTCCTGACCGGCTTCGGCGTCGAGATCGGCGACGAGAGCAAATGGGGCGACGAGGAAGACCCGCGCATCGCCGGGCACGAGCTGTCGAGCGGCAACGCCGAGGGCGGCCGCGAGGGCATGGAGAACCTACTGGCGATCGAGCCCGACATCAACGTGGTCTACACGATCAACGAGCCCGCCGCCGCCGGCGCCTACGAGGCGCTGCGCTCCTTCGGCAAGCAGGACGACGTGATCATCGTCTCGGTCGACGGCGGCTGCCCGGGCGTCGAGGACGTCCAGGCCGGCGTGATCGGCGCCACCGCCCAGCAGTATCCGCTGGAGATGGCCGCCAAGGGCGTCGAGGCCGTGGTGCAATTCGCCGAAACCGGCGAGAAGCCCTCGGCGACCGAAGGCAAGGCCTTCTTCGACACCGGCGTGGGCCTCGTGACCGCCAACCCCGTCGACGGGCTCGACCAGCTCTCCGTCGAAGAGGGCATGAACCTCTGCTGGGGCTGATCCCGGCCTGACCAAGGGCCCCGGAGGACAGGGCGCGCGCGGCCGCGAGGCCGCCGCACCGCCCCCCCGGGGCCCGCCACCCCACACAGTTTTTTCTTGGCCCAAGCGCCATTCCAGGAAGGCCCCGCCATGCAGGACGCAACCCCTGACAGCGACGGCTCCGGCTCGGAGACCGTTGCCGCCTTCGCCGGGCCCCAGGGCCTGCGCGCGAAGCTCGCCGGCATCCTCTATGCCTCGCCCGCCATCGTGCCGCTGATCGTGCTGATCGTCGCCGTGGCGATCTTCGGTCTCCTGCTCGGCGACCGCTTCTTCACGCCCTTCGCGCTGACGCTGATCCTGCAACAGGTGGCGATCATCGGCATCGTCGCCTCGGCGCAATCGCTGGTGATCCTGACCGCGGGCATCGACCTCTCGGTCGGGGCGATCATGATCCTGTCCTCGGTGATCATGGGCAAGTTCACCTTCGACCTCGGGCTGCCGCCCGCGCTGGGGGTCCTCTGCGGGCTTCTCTGCGGACTGATCTGCGGCTCGATCAGCGGCTACCTCGTGGCCTACTGGAAGCTGCCGCCCTTCATCGTGACGCTGGGCATGTGGCAGATCGTGCTGGCGGCGAACTTCCTCTATTCCGGCTCCGAGGTGATCCGCAGCCAGGACATCGCCGAACAGGCGCCGCTCCTGCAGTTCTTCGGCCGCACCATCGAGGTCGGCGGCGCGGTCTTCACCTACGGGGTGATCCTGCTTCTGGTGCTGGTGGCGGTGCTGACCTACGTCCTCAGCCAGACCGCCTGGGGCCGCCACGTCTATGCCGTGGGCGACGACCCGGGGGCGGCGGAGCTCTCCGGCGTCAACGTGCGCGGCACGCTGATCTCGGTCTATGCGCTGGCGGGGCTGATCTGCGCCTTCGCCGGCTGGGCCCTGATCGGGCGCATCGGCTCGGTCTCGCCACAGGCGGGACAATTGGCCAATATCGAAAGCATCACCGCGGTGGTGATCGGGGGCATCTCGCTCTTCGGCGGCCGCGGATCGGTGGCGGGCACGCTCTTCGGGGCGCTGATCGTCGGGGTCTTCACGCTGGGCCTGCGCCTTCTCGGGGCGGATGTGCAGTGGACCTATCTCCTGATCGGCGTCCTGATCATCGCCGCCGTCACCGTGGACCAGCGTATCCGGAGGGCCAGCCTGTGAGCACGCAACCGATCCTTTCCGCCCGCGGGCTGACCAAGCGCTACGGCCGGGTGACCGCGCTCGACAACTGCGACTTCGACCTCTACCCGGGCGAGATCCAGGCCGTGATCGGCGACAACGGCGCCGGCAAGTCGACCATGATCAAGGCGCTCTCGGGCGCGATCCAGCCCGACGAGGGCGAGATCCGCCTCGACGGCCAGCCGGTCACCTTCGGCTCGCCGATCGAGGCCCGGGAGACCGGCATCGAGACCGTCTACCAGACCCTGGCCATGTCGCCGGCGCTGTCGATCGCGGACAACATGTTCATGGGCCGCGAGATCCGCAAATCCGGGCCCATGGGCCGCTGGCTGCGCCAGCTCGACAAGGCCGAGATGCGCCGCATCGCCCGCGAGAAGCTCTCCGAGCTGGGGCTGATGACGATCCAGAACATCGACCAGACGGTCGAGACGCTCTCGGGCGGCCAGCGCCAGGGCGTGGCGGTGGCCCGGGCGGCGGCCTTCGGCTCCAAGGTGGTGATCCTCGACGAGCCCACGGCGGCGCTGGGGGTCAAGGAAAGCCGCAAGGTGCTGGAGCTGATCGGCCGGGTGCGCGACCGCGGCGTGCCGATCATCCTGATCAGCCACAACATGCCGCATGTCTTCGAGGTGGCCGACCGCATCCACGTGCACCGGCTGGGCCGGCGGCTCTGCGTGCTGCGCCCCGGCGAGGTCACCATGTCCGACGCGGTGGCGCTGATGACCGGGGCCAAGACCCCCGACAGCCTCACCCCGGCGGCCTGACCATGGCGGCGCTGGACCAGGACACCCGCGCGGTTCTCGAACTGATCGGGGGCCGCGCCCGCGCGGGCGCGCGCTCGATCATCGCCATCGCGGGGCCGCCGGGCTCGGGCAAGTCGACCCTGGCCGCCGAGGTGGTCGACCGGCTGAACCAGGAGACCCCGGGCCGCGCGGCGCTGCTGCCGATGGACGGCTTCCACCTCGAGAACCCCGAGCTGGTGGCGCGCGGGCTCCTGGCTCAGAAGGGCGCGCCCGAGACCTTCGACGCCGAGAGCTTCCTGGCGCTGATCCGCGAGATCCGCGCCGGCGGGCGCGACATCGCCTATCCGCTCTTCGACCGGGCCCGCGACTGCACGCTGCCCGACGCGGGCTTCCTGCGCGCCGAGGTGCCGCTGGTGGTGGTCGAGGGCAACTACCTGCTCCTGGGCGAGGGCGCCTGGGGCAAGCTTGCCGCGGAGTTCGACGCCAGCGTGATGATCGCCCCGCCGATCGAGGTGCTCGAGGACCGGCTGATCCGGCGCTGGCTCGACCACGGGCTGCCGCGCGAGGCCGCCGAGGCCCGCGCCCGCGGCAACGACCTGCCCAACGCCCGCCTCGTGGTGGAGCGTTCGCGCCCCGCCGATCTCAGGCTTGGCCAGGACGCCAAGCTCGCTCCCTAACCCTCAAGGACCCTGACAGAATGAAGATCTTCGTCGATTCCGCCGATGTCGCCAAAATCCGCCGCCTCTCCGAGGCCGGGCTGATCGACGGCGTGACCACCAACCCCAGCCTGATCGCGAAAAGCGGCGCGGAGTTCCTGCCGACCATCCGCGAGCTCGCCGCCATGGTCGAGGGCCCGGTCTCGGCCGAGGTCGCGGCCACCGATTACGACACCATGATGCGCGAGGCCGCGGTGCTGGCCAAGATCGCAGAGAACGTCTGCATCAAGCTGCCGCTGACCATGGACGGGCTGCGCGCCTGCGCCAGCATCCGCGCCGAGGGCCGCGAGACCAATGTGACGCTCTGTTTCTCGGTCACCCAGGCGCTGCTCGCGGCCAAGGCGGGCGCGACCTATGTCTCGCCCTTCGTGGGCCGGCTCGATGACCTCAACCTCGAGGGCGAGCAGCTCCTGCACGACATCCGCCAGGTCTATGACGCCTATCCGGCGCTTCAGACGCAGATCCTCGCGGCCTCGCTGCGGAGCGCCAACCACGTCTCGGCGGCGGCGCTGGCCGGGGCCGATGCGGCGACCATCCCGCCGGATGTGATCGAGCGGCTGGCGAACCACGCACTGACCGACAAGGGCCTTGCGGCCTTCGTCGCCGACTGGAAGGCGACGGGGCAGAGCATCCTCTGAGCCCCGCGCCCGGACGCTGAACCAAAACCGGCGCGTGCCGTCCTGGCGCGCGCCGGTTCCTTGTTCGGAAGGTCGAACGCTCAGCGCGGCGCGAGGTAGGTCGCGACCATGGCGTTCAGCGCCGCGAGCACCGCCTCGGGGGCGTCGCCCGCCGCATCGAGCGCCGCGGCATGGTCCGCCAGCCGCTCCTGCGCCGCCCGGGCGGCGTCCTGCGAGACCGGCATCCGCTCGAAGACATTGACGAATTCCATGGCCTCCCAGCCCAGGAGGAAATAGCCCGCGGCCTTCTGCGGCTCCGCCGCTGCCGCGGCATTGGCGGCCTGCGCGGCCTTCTCGAAGGCGTGGCTGCCGCCGCCGTTGTTCTTGATGATCTCTGCGATGTCGCGAAATGCCATTTTGGTCTCCCATGTCGCGCAAAACGTGGTGTGGCCCCGGGCGGTGGGTCGCGCCGCGCCGGGGGTGAAGGCCCTTGGCTCAGGCGTATGCCGGCTCCATCTGCCAGTAAAGCGCCACGCCGGGGTCGAAGACCTCGACCGGCCCCTCGGGCGTCTGAATGCTGGACGGCGGGCGCATCGGGCTGCGGGTCTTCTGCAGCCGCAGCCGGTCGCGGTTGGGCGCCAGCCCGTAGAAGGCCGGCCCGTTCCGCGAGGCGAAGGCCTCGAGCCTGTCGAGCGCGCCTTCCTCCTCGAAGACATGCGCGAGGCAGGGCAGGGCGACGGGCGCGGTGAAACAGCCCGCGCAGCCGCAGGGCGCCTCTTTCGCGCCCTTGAGATGCGGCGCGGAATCGGTCCCGAGGAAGAACCGCGCGTGCCCCGAGGTCGCCGCACGCCGCAGCGCCTGGCGGTGGCGTTCCCGCTTCAGGACCGGCAGGCAGTAGTAATGCGGCCGGATGCCGCCCGCGAACAGCGCGTTGCGGTTCAGCATGAGGTGCTGAACGGTGATCGTCGCGCCGATGCCGGGGGCGCTTTCGCGCACGTAGTCGACGCCCTCGGCGGTGGTGACATGCTCCATCACCACTTTCAGCTCGGGCAGCCGCTGGCGCAGCGGCGCCAGCACCCGCTCGATGAAGACCGCCTCGCGGTCGAAGATGTCGACCTCGGGCGCGGTGACCTCGCCGTGGGTGCAGAGCGGCACGCCCAGCTCGGCCATGCGTTCGAGGACCGGCATGATCGCGTCGAGGTCGCGCACGCCGCGCGCGGAATTGGTCGTGGCGCCCGCGGGATAGAGCTTCGCGGCGGTGACGATCCCGGTCTCGACCCCGGCGGCGAGATCGGCAGGATCGGTCCGCTCGGTGAGATACAGCGTCATCAGCGGCGTGAAGTCGCTGCCGCGCGGCAGGGCGCGGCGGATGCGGTGCTGATAGGCCGCCGCCTCGGCCGAGGTGGTCACCGGCGGGTCGAGGTTAGGCATGATGATCGCGCGCCGCGCCCAGGTGCTGTGCGGCGCCACCGCCGCCAGTATCGCGCCGTCGCGCAGGTGCAGGTGCCAGTCGTCGGGGCGCAGGATCTCCAGCTCGACGGTCATGCGCCCTCCGTGGCGACATGCGCCAGCAGGATCTCGGCCCCGGCCAGGAGGTCGGCGACCTCCATGCTTTCGTCGGGATTGTGCGAGCCGCCCCGGCTGCGCACGAAGACCATGCCCGTGGGCACGCCCGCATTGGCGAAGATCGCCGCGTCATGCCCGCCGCCCGAGGCCATGGCGTAAGGCGCCTGCCCGGCGCGCTCCATGGCCGCCAGCAGCGCCTCGTGCAGCGCCGCGTCGACCTCGGCCGGGGCGTTGCGGATCGGGCGCGGCAGTTCGAAGGTGACGCCGGTCTCTTCGGTGAGCCGGGCGATCTCGTCGTGCAGCGCGGCCTCGACGCGGGCCAGCGTCTCGGGGTGCTGGCTGCGGATCTCGAAGCTGAAGGTCAGGCTGTCGGGGATCCGCGCCATGGCGTGATGCTGCGGATCGGTGCTCATCATGCCGCTGGTCATCACCAGGTCGCCGCCTTCGGCGACCTCGCGCGCCCAGAGGTCGTCGAGCCGCGCCAGAAGCTTCGCCGTCGCCATGACCGGGTCGCGGCGGTAGCTGCGCGGCACCGCGCCGGAATGGCCCGGCTCGCCCAGGGCGCGGACCTCCTTCAGGCGCAGGTTGCCGCGAATGCCGGTGACCACGGCGGCGGGCCGGTCCTCGCCGACCAGAAGCGGGCCCTGTTCGATGTGCAGCTCGAGGTATTCCGCGATCTCGTCGAGCGGCAGCAGCCCGCGCCCCTCGGCGATCGGCGTCACGTCGACGCCAAGCGCCGCCATATGCGCCGAGAGTGGCTTCCCGTCACCCTTGTGCGGGGCCTCCAGCTCCTCGGGCGTCAGCGTGCCGGTCAGCGCCTTGGAGGCCATGTAGCAGGGCCCGAACCAGGCGCTTTCCTCGCCGCGCATGGCGATGACGCGCAGCGGACGGGCAAAGCCCCGGCCCGCGCGCCTCTGGTGGATCAGGCAGACAAGCCCGGCGATCACGCCCGCGAGCCCGTCGTAATTGCCGCCCACGGGCACGCTGTCGACATGGCTGCCGATCAGCCGGTAGGGGGTGCGCCCTGCGTCCTCGGGTAGGCAGAAGACCCGGTTGTCGAGCGCATCGGCGGTGACCACCAGGCCCTCGGCCTCGGCGCGGGCGGTCAGGTAGTCGAGGATCTCGGTCTCCTTGGCCGACCAGGCCGGGCGGCTGACGCCCCGGGTGTCGGGGCTCCGCGTCGCGATCTCGGCGAAGAGCTCCTCGGCGAGGGCCGCGTCCTCGGGCCCGAGTGCGGGCGCGCGGGTTGTGGCGGCGGGATGGGTCACGTCTCTCATGGCGCGGTCTCCATGAATCGCACCGCCTCGGCGGTGGCGTCGTCGCGGATCGAGCCCACCAGCTCGGCGACGCTGGCGATCCCCTCGGTCCGCATGAAGGCGGCGAGGTCGTCGAGAAGCCGGGGCATGGCGGTGGGGTTGATGAAGCTCGCGGTGCCGACCTGCACCGCCGAGGCGCCGGCGATCAGGTATTCGACCACGTCCTCGGCGGTGGAGATGCCGCCGCAGCCGATCACCGGGATCTCGACCGAACGCGCGCATTGATAGGTCATCCGCAGCGCGATCGGCTTGAAGGACGGCCCCGAGAGCCCGCCCATCAGGTTGCCGAGCTTGGGCTTGCGGCTGCGCGGGTCGATGGACATCGACAGCATGGTGTTGGCCACGACCAGCCCGTCGGCGCCCGCCGCCTCGGCGGCCTGGGCGACCTCGACGGTCTCGCCGGTGTTGGGCGTGAGCTTGGCCCAGAGCGGCAGGTCGGTGGCGCCGCGCAGCGCCTCGAGCACGCGGCGCGTGGTCTCGGGGCGCATGGCGAAAGCCTTGCCGTCCTCTTCGATGTTGGGACAGGAGATATTGGCCTCGATCGCGGCGACGCCGGGCTGGCTCACCTTCTCGCAGAGCGCGGCGAACCCCTCGACCGAGGGCGCCGAGATGCTGACCACCAGGGGCGCGCGGTGGCCGGCATAGGCGGGCAGTTCGGAGGCCAGGAAGGCGCCCAGCCCCTTCGAGGGGATGCCGATGGAGTTCAGCATGCCGCCCTCGACCTCGCAGACGCGCGGGGTGGGATTGCCGCCGCGGATCTCGGCGGTGATGGTCTTGGTGACCAGCGCCCCCAGCACGTCGAGGTCGAAGACCTCGGCCATCTCGCGCGAGAAGGTGCCGGAGGCGGGCATGATCGGGTTCTTCAGGGTCAGCGCGCCGACCCGGGCGGTCAGGTCTACCATTCGAGAGCCTCCTGGATGTCGAAGACCGGGCCTTCGCGGCAGACGCGCAGCTGTTCGACGCCGCCCGGTTTGCGGAAGGGGCGCACGCAGCACTGGCACATGCCGATGCCGCAGGCCATTTGCTGCTCGAGCGCGATCTCGCCGGGGATGCCGGCCTTGGCGCCGATCTCTTGGCAAAGCTTCAGGAGCCGGTTGGAGCCGCAGGTATAAAGCATGTCGACCCGGCCCTCGGCGATCTCGGCCTCGATCAGCCCGCGCAGGTGCTCGGGCGCCGAGGTGCCAGCGCTGTCGGTGACCTGGATCACCCGGGCGCCGAGCGCCTCGAAATGCTCGATCGACATGAGGTGTTCGGGGCTCCGGGCCGAGCAGATCGCCGTCAGCACGCGGCCGAGGCGCCGGGCCTCCTGCGCGAGCGGGGCCAGCGTCGCGAGGCCGACGCCGCGCGCCACCGCCAAAAGGCCGTGGGCCTCCTCGGGGATGGTGAAGCCCCGGCCGAGCGGGCCGGTGACGTTCAGGCGTGCCCCGGGCGCCAGCCGCGCCAGCGCGCGGGTGCCTTCGCCGGTGACCTTGTAGAGAAAGCTCAACCGTCCCCGCGCCTTGTCGTAGCCGTAGATCGACATGGGCCGGCGCAGGAAGGGCTGGCTCTCGCCGTCGACGGGGCAGAGGATGTGGAAGAACTGGCCCGGCGCGCAGTCCAGCGCCTCGGCGGGCGCGGAGAGCTCGAGCAGGCGGTAGTCCTCGGCCACGGTCTCATGGGTGAGGACCGTCGCGAGGATCTCCTTGATGGGGCGGGTCGGCGCGGGATCGAGCCGCGCGGGGGACAACAGGGCCACAGCGGATTTCCTTGGGTTAGCGGAAGAACAGGTCCGGCACGAAGAGCGAGATCTCCGGCACGTAGGTGACGATCAGCAGGACCAGGATGTTCAGGGCGACGAAGGGCCAGACCCCGGCGATGATCGACAGGACCGGCCTGTCGAGGGTCGAGGAGGCCACGAAGATGTCGAGCCCGAAGGGCGGGGTGATCATCCCGATGCAGATGTTCAGCGTGACGATCATGCCGAAGTGCACCGGGTCGACGCCGAAGGCCTGGGCCACCGGGAAAAGCGGCGGCACCAGGATCAGGAGCGCCGAATTGGGGTCGATGAACATGCCCGCGATCAGGAAGCAGAGGTTGACCACCAGAAGGAAGGTGATCGGCCCGGCGTTTGCGGTCTCGAGGAAGGCGGTGATCGCCTGGGGCACCTGCGCGAGCGTCACGAAGAAGGACAGAAGCCCGCCCACGGCCAGGAGCACGAAGATCACCGCGGTCGCGACGGCGCTGTCCTCGGTCACCTCCACGAGCTTGGCGACGTTGAGGTCGCGGAAGATCACCATCTCCACGAAGATCGCGTAGACCACGCTGACCGCGGCGGCCTCGGTCGGGGTGAAGAGCCCGCTGTAGATGCCGCCGAGGATGATCACCGGCATACCGAGCGCCCATTTCGCGTCCCAGAGGGCGCGCAGCCGGTCGCTCCAGGCGGTGCGGGGGCCGCCCTCGAGCCCGCGCCGGCGCGCCTCGATGGTGACCATGAGCGAGAAGGCGAGCCCGAGGACCAGGCCCACGGCCAGGCCGCCGGCGAAAAGCTGGGCGATCGAGGTGCCGGTGATCCAGCCGTAGATGATCAGCGTGATCGAGGGCGGGATCAGCAGCGCGGTTTCGGCGCTGGCGACCAGCAGGCCCAGCCCGAAACGTTCGGAAAAGCCGGTCTCGCGCATCTGCGGATAGACGATCCGGCCCATGGCCGCGACCGTGGCGGGCGCCGAGCCCGAGACCGATCCGAAGGCCATGGAGGCGCCGATGGTGGTCTGGCCCATGCCGCCCCGGGTGTGGCCCAGGAAGACCCGCATCAGGTCGGTGAGCTGGGTTGCGATGCGCCCCGCGCCCATCAGATGCGCCGCCAGGATGAAGAAGGGGATCGCCAGGAGCGTGCTGTGGTTGATCCCGCCGATCACCTTCTGGACCAGCGCGGCATCGGGCAGATTGGGGTAGAAGGCTTCTTTCACGCCGAGCGCGGGCAGCGCCAGCACCAGGAACATCTCGAAGCCGCCGAGCAGCAGCACGAGGGCGAAGATCACGATGAGCCAGATCATCAGGAGGCCCCTTTTTCGGCATCAGAGGCGCCGGGCGCCTGCGAGAAACGGTCGATCACCGAGAAGAAGCTCAGCGCGTAGCGCAGTGACAGCAGGCAGAAGCCCGCCACCGGCGCGGCGTAGATCCAGCCCATCGGCACATCGAGGGTCGGGCTGCGCTGGCCGGTCTGCAGCACGAAGCGGGTCAGCCCCAGCGCCAGCCAGGCGAGGTAGAGCGTGGTCACGCAGCCCAGGGCGTCGATGATCTTCTCGGCCAGGCGCTGGGCGCGGGGCGGCAGGCGGCGGCGCAGCGTGTCGATGCCGACGTGGCGGCCGCGCTCCAGCGCCAGCCCCAGCGCGCCGAAGACCAGGAAGATGTTGAGCAGCCGCACCGCTTCCTCGATCCAGGTCAGCCGGCTGGCGACCTCGCCGCCGATCTCGCGGCCAAGGACGTTGAGCGCGAATAGCGCGACCATGCTCAGGAAGACGGTGACGACGAAAAAACGTTCGGCGCGTCTGAGAAGTCCCAGGGGCCCCATGCTGTGCCTCGCGGTTTGCGGTGGAAGTGACGATGGGTCCGGCCCCGCGCATGGGGGCCGGACCTCTGGCCAAGGTGGCCGAGATTACTCGGAGGTGATCTCCGAATACTCGCTTTCGTAAAGCTCGATCAGCGTGGCGCCCTCGTCGCCGGCGCGCTCCTTGTAGGCGGCCACGGCGGCGTCATAGGTCGCGTCGCGCATCGCGTCGCGCTCCTCGGCGGAGGCCTCGCGGATCTCGATCTCGCTTTCGCTGTCGATCACCTCGAGGGCGGCGGCGACGGCCTCTTCCTTGTGGGCGCGCAGCTCGGGGATGACCTCCTCGAAGCTCTCCGAGATCACCGTGCGGTATTCCTCGGGCAGGGCGTTCCACCACATCGGGTTGAACAGCACCACGTCCTCCATGGCGCCATGCTCGGTCAGCACGAGGTAGTCCTGCACCTCGTAGAACTTCATGCGCTGGATGGTATCGAGCGGGTTCTCCTGGCCGTCGACCACGCCGGTCTGCAGCGAGGTGTAAAGCTCGCCGAAGGGCAGGGCGACGGCGGAGGCGCCGAGCGCCTCGAACTGCTCGATCAGGATGCGGCTGTCCATGGTGCGGAACTTGTGCTCCGACAGGGCCGTCAGATCCTCGAGCGGCTTGTTCGAGGTCAGGCTCTTGCGGCCGTTGGGCCAGAGCTCGACGCCCACGACGCCGCGGTCCGAGAAGCTCTCGAGCAGCGCGTCCCCGAAGGCGCCGCCGCGCAGGGCCTGCGCCTCGGTCTCGTCGGCGGGCAAGAGGAACGGGATGTCGAGGATCGAGATCGCGGCGTTGAAGCCGCCCAGGAAGGCCGCCGGGGAAACCGTGGCCTCGAGCGTGCCGAGCTGCACGCCCTCGGTCATCTCGCGCTGCGAGCCAAGCTGGCCCGAGGGGAAGATCTGGAACTCGACCGCGCCGTCGGTGCGCTCCGAGACCATCTCGGCGACCTTTTCCAGGTGCACGTGCCGCGACTGCTGCGGCGATTCCAGGTGACCGATGCGGGCGGTGTAGTCCTGCGCGGAGACCGCCGAGGCCAGGCCCGCGGTCAGGACCGCGGCGCCCAAGCCCAGCCGGCCGGCGAGCGAAAGCGGATGTTGCGTCATTGCAGATACCTCCAGGTTGGCGTGTTTCCTGCGATGCTTCTGCGCGGCGTGTTCAAAGTCAAGAATTTTCTCAAATTTGCGACAAGTGACGCAATCATTGCTATTTTGAGACGTGGTTTGCATAGTGAGCGGGCAGAAAACGAGGGAGCAGGCGCGTGAATCAGCGGGCGGTGACTCAAAGCGACGCAATCGACGCACTCGGAGAACGCCTGCGCGCGGCGCGCATGGGCGCGGGGCTGACGCCGGATCAGCTCGCCGATCTGACCGGGGTCTCGCGTGCGGCCATCTACCGCTACGAGGCGGGCCACCCGGTCCGCGTCGACACCCTGGGGCGGATCGCCGATCACCTCGGCGTCTCGATCGCGACGCTGCTCGGCGTGGCGGTGGAATATGTCTCCAGCGCGCTCGCCTTCTTCGAGCGGATGCGCCAGATCGAGGAGAAGGCCGAGCGCATCAGCGTCATGTTTGGGCCGGTCTCCTACCTGCTGACCACCGACCGTTACGACGCGCTTCTGCCCGAGGTGCTGCGCGAAAGCGTGCCCGAGGACGTGCCCGACCGCGCCGAGGCGCTGGCCCAGATCGACCAGGTGCTCGAGGTGCTGAAGCGGCGCAAGGCGGCCTACCGGGCGCGCCCGCCGCATGTGGTCAGCCTGGTCTCGGCGGTCGAGATCGAGGCCTTCTGCGACAGCGGTTTCGTCGGCACCCAGGCGCTCGCGGGCCGCGCCGACCGCCGCGCCGCCGCCCGTGCCGAGGTCGAGAACATCATCGAGATGCTGAACAGCGAACCGATCGGCGTGCAGATCGGCGTGCTGGTCGATTCGATGCCCGGCGCGAGCTTCCAGATCTTCCGCGGCGCGGCGCGCCCGGAGCTGGCGATGAGCCCCTTCCGGCTGGGCGCCCTGGCCAACGTGCGGCTCGGGGTGGCGACGATCACCTCGGCGCCCGAGGCGGTGGCCCAGCACGAGGCGATCACCGAACAGCTCTGGCGGCGCAGCCTCAAGGGCCGGGACGCCGCCGCCTGGCTCGAGAAGATGCTCTGAGGCCCGGACCCGGGTCACTTGATCTTGACGTCGTTGTGCACCTGGAAGCGCTCGGGGTGGAAGGTCGCCACCGAGACCTCCATGAGCCGCTCGTCGCTGAGATAGAGCTGCGCCTCGATCCGCAGCGCGGGCGCGCCGGGTTCGAGGCCGATCACCTTGGCGTCCTCGTCGGGGCAAGCGACCGCGCGCACCGATTGCGCGACCCGGCCGATCCGCACGTCGAAGGTCTCCTCTATGGTCTGGAAGACCGAGCGGCGCCCCTCGTGCAGGACCGGCTCGATGGCGGCGAAGCGCGCGGGCACATAGACCCGGTTCACGCTGAAGGCGCGGCTCTCGCCCTGCATCCGCCGGCTGCCCGAGACCTCGAGCCAATGGCCCGTCTCGCTGCTGAGCCCGGCGAGCTGGGGGATCTCTTCGGTGGGCACCTGGCGGGTGCTGGTGATGCTGAACTCGGTGTCGCGCCCGAGGCTCAGAAGTTCCGCCACCCCGCTGGTCGCCATGCTGAAGCGGCGCTGCGGCCGGTCCGAGATGATCTCGGTTCCCGCCCGCTTGCGGCGCTTCAAGACGCCCGCCTCCTCGAGCTCGGCAAAGGCCATGCGCAGGGTCGAGCGGCTGATCCCCAGCGTCGCGGCATATTCCGCCTCGGGCGGCAGCCGTTCGCCGACCCGCAGCTCTCCGGCGCGGATCTGGCCGAGGATGTCCTCGCAGACCTGGCTGTAGAGGTTCTTCATCGCAGCGCTCCCGGCAGCCAGAGGGCAAGGTCGGGCACCAGCGCCAGGATCACCGCGAACAGCAGCAGCAGCCCGAAGAAGGGCAGCGCCGCGCGGGCGATGGTGCCGATGCTCTCTCCGGTCTGAGACTGGATCACGAAGAGGTTGAAGCCAATCGGCGGGGTGATCTGGCTGATCTCCACCGCGACCACCACGAAGATGCCGAACCAGAGCGGATCGTAGCCCGCCGCCGTCACCAGCGGCAGGGTGATCGGCAGGGTCATCACGATGATCGAGGTGCCGTCGAGGAACATGCCCAGGAGCGCGTAGAAGGCCAGGAGCACCATGATCAGCGCAAAGGGCGAAAGCCCCAGCGCGGCGATCTGTCCGGCCACCGCCTTGGGGATGCCGAGAAAACCGAAAGCCGCGTTGAGAAGCGCCGCGCCCACGATGATCAGCCCGATCATCGCCGAGGTGCGCACCGCCCGCCGCCCGGCGCGGACCATGGCGCCCAGCGAGAAGCGGCCCATGACCACCGAGATCAGCACCGCGCCGAGGACGCCCACGGCGGCCAGTTCGGTCACGCTGGCGATGCCGGTGTAAAGCGCGCCCATGATGCCGATGATCAGAGCCGCGACCGGCCCGATGTCGCGCAGGCCCTGCAGGCGCTCGGCCCAGCTGGGCGGCGCGGGCTTCGGCTGCGAGCGCGTCACCACCTGGTGGGCGGCGATATAGGCCATGTAGAGCCCCGCCAGCGCCAGCCCCGGCAGGATGCCCGCGATGAAAAGCTCGAGGATCGACTGCTCGGCGATCACCCCGTAGATGATCATGATGATCGAGGGCGGGATCAGGAAGCCCAGCGTGCCCGCCCCGGCGAGCGAGCCCATGGCGAGCCGCCGGTCGTAGCCGCGGGCGGCCAGCTCCGGCAGGCTGACCTTGCCGACAATCGCCGTGGTCGCCGCCGAGGAGCCCGAGACCGCGGCGAAAAGCGTCGAGCCCACGACGTTCACGTGCAAGAGCCCGCCGGGCAGCCGGCCGACCCAAGGAGCGAGGCCCGAGAAGAGCGACCGCCCGAGGCCCGCAGCCACCAGCACCTCGCTCATCAGGATGAAAAGCGGCAGCGACAGGAGCGGCGAGGGGATCATCGCGCCCCAGATCACCCCGCTCGCATAGATGTCCATGGGGATATTGGGTTTGAAGATCGCCAGGAGCAGGTAGCCCGTGGCGAAAAGCGACAGCCCGATCCAGACCGATCCGGCTAGGAGCGCCACGAAAAGAAGGCTGGCGACAAGGGCGATTTCAGTCATGTCCGGGCTCCGCGTCGGCGTCGCGCCATTCGTGCGGCAGCCCCTGCGCCCGACGCACGAGCCGCGCGAAGAGGTCGAGCCAAAGCTGCGTCATCCCCCAAAGCACCACCGCCTGCGGGATCCAGAGCGGCGTCTGCGTTACCGTGGTGGCGAGGATGTCACGCGAAAAAGAGGTTGTGGTCTTGGTCCAGAGCGCCACCGCCATCAGCGCCACGATGGCCAGCCCGGCGGCATTGGCGGCGAGGTCCAGCCAGCGCCGCGCGGGGGCGGGCAGGCGGTCGCCGACCAGCGTGATCCGCACGTGCACCGCGTGGCGCAGCGCGGGGCCCGCGGCCAGCGCGAAGATCGCCGCCATGGCGTATTGGCTGAATTCCCAGGTGTAGGACAGGCTCTGGGCCCGGGCGCGGGCCAGGACCTCGATCAGCATCAGCGCGCAATAGCCGAAGACCAGCGCCACGGCGGCGGTCTCGGCCAGTCGCGACAGGCGGTCTATGAGGGAGAGCAGGCGCTGCATGGGGAAAGGGCCGCCGGTGGGTGCGTCCGGCGGCCCATCCGCTCACTTGCCGACTTCGGCCGCATAGGCCTCGACGACAGGCTTCGCCTGAGGAACCGAACTGAAGAAGTCGGTCCACATCTCCTTGCCAGCCTCGGCCATCTTGGCGGTGAGGCTGTCATCGGCTGCCGAGACGGTCATGCCGTTCTCGACCAGCACCTCTGTCTTGGCCGCGTCCTCGGCGGCCGAGCGTTCCCAGAAGCCGGCCTCCATCTCCTCGGCCAGCGTCTCGATGGCGGTGCGCTCCGCGTCGGTCAGCGCGTTCCAGGCATCGAGGTTCACCGTCACCGCGTCGGGCGACATGGACCAGTTCAACGGATTGAAATGGCTGGTGAATTGGTAAAGCTTTGAATTTGCCCCGGTAGAGGTCGAGGTCGCCGCCCCGTCCACCGTGCCCGCGGCCACCGCCGCCGAGAGCTCGCCGAAGGGCAGCTCGACCGGGGCCGCGCCCAGGCGTTCGAGGAACTCGAAGGAGGTGGCGTTGAAGGCGCGGATCCGCTGGCCCGCGATGTCCTCGGCCGAGACCACCGCCTCCTTGGTGTAGATCCCGGGCGAGGGCCAGGGCACGTAATAGAGCACCTTCTGGTTATGCGCCGCGAAGATCTCGTCGTAGGTCGGGCCCGCCACCTCGAGCCAGGTCGCCATCTCCACCTGGCCCTGGATCAGGTAGGGCAGGGTGTCGACGCCGAGGAAAGGCGCCTCGCCCGCCTGCAGGAAGAGCAGCATGTCGGCCATCTGCACGATGCCGGTCTCCACGGAAGACAGCTTCTCCGTCGCCCCGATGCCCAGTTCGCCCGAGGGATGCACGGTGATGTCGACCGACCCCTCGGTCGCCTCGCGCACCGCGTCGGCGAAGTCCATCGCGCTTTCGACGTGGAAGTTGTTGGCGCCCCAGGCGGTGCTGAGGTCCCATTGCGTCTGGGCCCAGGCGCCCGGGGCGCCGGCAACAAGCGCCGCCCCGGCCCAGAGGGCCGTTCTGGTGAAGGTCATGGTCTCTGTCTCCCTTTGTCGGTGCCCTGGTAGATGGTCTCGGCCGTCTCCTCCGAGATCAGCCCATGCGCCAGGTCGCGGGCCACGGCGGATTTCTCGCGTTTGGCGGGATCGCCGAAGCCGCCGCCGCCGGGCGTCCTCAGGACCAGCCGCGCGCCTGCGGGGATGCGGTAGATGCCCTTGTCGGTGATCGTCGTGCCATCGGTGATCCGCGCCGCGCCCGGCGCGCCGGGCGCCCCGCCGGCGCGGCCCGCGGGCCCCGAGGAGAGCCGCTCGAAGGCGGCCGCCGAGAGCGAGAGTGGCTCGTCGATGCGCGAGCCGATGACGATTTCCTGGCCCAGCCCGCCGCGGTATTGGCCCGCCCCGCCGGTGTCGGGGGCGAACTCCTTGGAGTGGTAGAGAAGCGGCGCGGCCACTTCGGCGGCCTCGACCGGCACGGCGCCGACGCCCGAGGGGAAGGCCGTGGTCGACAGCCCGTCGGTGCCTGGCCGCGCGCCCATGCCGCCCAGCGCGACATTGAGCGAGGTGAACTCGGTCTCGCCGGCGCCCGAGAGCGACATGGTCCAAAGCGCGCCCGAGCTTTCCGCCAGCACCTCGCACGGCAGCGCCTGTTCGAGGCAGCCGAGCATCAAGTCCGGCAGCGCCTGGCCGATGACATGGCGCGCGGTGACCGGGCTTGGCCGTTCGGCGCTGACCACCAGTCCCGGCGGCGCGCTGACCCGGATCGCGGCGAGCGAGGCGGCGTTGTTGGGGATCTCCGGCGTCAGGAGCGCGCGGATGCCGAAGGCGGCATAGGCCGCGCTATAGGTCAGCGGGCAGTTGATGCCGCGCCCGACGGCGGGCGAGGAGCCGGCGAGGTCCACCTCGATCCGCCCCTCGGCCACGGTCATCCGCGCCTTGAGCCGGATCGGCGCGTCGTAGCCGTCCAGTTCGATGGTGTTCTCGTAGATGCCTTCCGGCGCGCGGAGCAGCGCCTGCCGCGTGCCCTCGGCGGAGCGCTCGAAGATGAAGTCCGAGACCGAGGCGAGGTCGGAGAGCGCATATTCCTCCATCAGCGCCAGGAGCCGCCGCACGCCGGTGTCGTTGCAGCTCAGAAGCGAGAGGATGTCGCCCCGGGCCTCGTGCGGCACCCGCGAGTTGGCGGTGACGATCGACAGGAACTCCTCGTTCACCGCGCGTCCCCGGCGCAGGTGCATCGGCGGGAAGGTCACGCCTTCCTCGAAGACCGAGCCCGCCTCGGCCGACCAGCCGCGCCCTCCGACGTCGACGATATGGCTGGTGGAGGCGAGGTAGCCGACGATCCGCCCGTCGCGCCAGGCCGGCGTGACCACCACGAAGTCGAAGACATGTCCCGCACCCAGCCAGGGGTCGTTGGTGACCAGCGCGTCGCCGGGCTTCAGCCCCTCGGGCGGCACCCGGTCGAGCATGGCGCGGACCGAGGCGGCCATGGTGTTCACATGGCCCGGCGTGCCGGTCACCGCCTGGGCCAGCATCTGCCCCTCGGCATTGAAGACCCCGGCGGAAAGGTCGCCCGCCTCGCGCACGATGGCGCCGAAGGCCGCGCGCATCAGCGCGTTGGCCTGTTCCTCGCAGACCGACACCAGCCGGTTCCAGAGCACGTTCTGCGCCACGATATCGAAAGCGTCGGTCATGGCGCCCCCCGTTCCATGACGAGGTGGCCCAGCTCGGCGCGGCGCACCGTCCAGCCGGGGCGGACCAGCGTGGTGGTCTGCGGCTCGACCACGACCACCGGGCCCTTCAGCGTGCAGCCGTTGAGCGCGGGCCGCGCCACGACGTCGTAGGAAATCGGCCCCTTGGCGGCGAGGTCGAAGACCTCGCGCGGGGCGTTGCGGCGGGGCTTGGTCTCGGGCCGTCCCACCGGGGCGGGGGCCGCGCGGTCGGGCTCGCGCACGGCGACGCTGATCGAGACCAGTTCGACCGGGATCTCGCGCAGGGTGAAGCCCGCGACCTCGGCGTAGCGGTCGAGAAAGCGCGCCTCGAGCCCGTCGAAATCCGGGCGTCCGGCGCCGTCGAGCGGCAGGTCGAGCGCCACCTCCAGCCCCTGGCCTTGGTAGCGCAGCTCCGCCGTGACCCGCGCCTCGAGCCCCTCGGGGCCCGCGACCTCGCCGACGATGCCGCGCACCTCGGTCAGGATCTCGGTGACGCGGTCCGCCAGCGCCGCGAGGTCGGCGTCCTCCAGAAGTGTCACCACCGACAGCGCGCGCTCGAAGGCCACGGGCGAGCGCAGGAAGCCCACCGCCGAGCCGACGCCCGCGTCCTGCGGCACGATGATCCGGCGGATGCCCAGCTTGTCGGCGATGCGCGCCCCGTGCAGCCCGCCGCCGCCGCCCGAGACCAGAAGATCGAAGCTCGCCACGTCGAGCCCCAGCTCGACCCCGTGCACGCGGGCAGCATTGGCCATGGTCTCGTCGGCCAGCTCGATGACCCCCGCCGCGGCGGGTTCCGGCGCGGGCAGCTCCAGCGGCGCCTGGATGTCGCGGGCAAGCGCCGCCTTGGCGCGCTCGGGCCGAAGCGTGATGACCCCGCCGGCAAACCCCTCGGGGTCGATGTTGCCGGTGACGATATGCGCATCGGTGATCGTCGCCTCATCGCCGCCCCGGTCGTAGGCGGCGGGGCCGGGGGTGGAGCCCGCGCTTTGCGGGCCCGCCTTCAGCCGGCCCAGCGTGTCGATCCGGGCGATCGAGCCGCCGCCCGCGCCGATCTCGACCAGTTCCACCGTCGGTACCCGCACCGGCAGGCCGCTGCCCTTGGTGTCGCGCCAGGCGCGGGCGATCTCGAAGCGGCGGCTGGTCTTGGGGGTGCCACCCTCGATGAAGCAGATCTTCGCGGTGGTCCCGCCGATGTCGAGCGACAGCGTCTTCTGTGATCCGATCTGCCGGGCGACATGGGCGGCCAGGGCCACGCCGCCCGCGGGGCCGCCCTCGACCAGCCGGATCGGGAAGCGCATGGCCTGGTCGACCGAGGTCAGCGAGCCGTCGGAGAGCATCATCAGGAAGGAGCCGTTGAACCCCTGCACCGAAAGCGCGTCGAGCATCCGGCCGAGGTAACGCGCCATGAGCGGGCGCACGTAGGCATTGGCGCAGACGGTGGAGAAGCGTTCGTATTCGCGGATCTCGCCGGCGACCTCGGCGCTGAGGCAAAGCGTGACCTCGGGGCCGAGCCGGGCGCGCAGGTGCTCGGCCACCTGCCGTTCGTGGTCGGGGCGCTTGTAGGCATGCAGGAAGCCGATGGCGACGGCCTCGACGCCCTCGGCCTGAAGCCGGTCGCAAAGCACGTCGAGCTCGGCGGGGTCCGGGGCGGCCAGGACCGCGCCCTCGGCGGTGACGCGCTCGGTCACGCCGAAGCGCAGCGGCCGCGGCACCAGCGGCTCGGGCATGCGGATGTCGAGGGCGTATTGGTCGAAGCGCTTCTCGTGGCGCATCTCCAGCACGTCGCGGAAGCCTTTTGTGGTCACCAGCGCGGTGCGCGCGCCGCGCCGCTCGATCAGTGCATTGGTCGCGAGCGTCGTGCCATGCACGATGCCGGTGACATCGGCAGGCGTCAGCGACAGCTCTTCGAGCAGCCGCGCCATGCCCTCGAGCGCGGCGACCTCCGGGGCCTCCGAACTGGTCAGCACCTTGGCCGAGGCCATCCGCTCGGCGGTTTCGGCGACGACGTCGGTAAAGGTGCCGCCGATATCTATTGAGATGCGAACCATAATTTTAAAGTACGGACTAATTATGGGCTGTCAACGACAGATCGTGCTCCGGCGCGCGGGCCGGAGCGAAGCCTCTGAGGTTCGGGGGAATCTTGGGCGCTATGGCGTGCCTGGCGCAATGAATTCTTGCGCGCGAGGGGCGTGCCCGGGGCAGGGCGGGCGGCCGCATCGGGCCGCCCCCTCGGGTGTCACTTCCGGCGGTAGAGCCAGAGCGTCAGCGGCGCCAGCGCGGCGGTCAGCACCGCGGGTGCGAGCAGCGCCAGGGCGATCTCGGCGAGGCTTGCCGTGCCCGCCATCAGCCCGCGCATGGCCGTCGTCATCAGCGAGATCGGGTTCACGTCGACGAAGGCGCGCAGCCAGTCCGGCATGGTCTCGGGCTCGACCATGATGTTGGAGGCGAAGACCACCGGGAAAAGCACCGTGAAGCCCAGGGTCATCACCGTCGTCGGGGTGCGGATCACCAGCCCCAACACGATGAAAACCCAGCCGATCCCGAAGCCCACCGCGAGAAGCAGGAGGAACGCCCCGAGCACCCCCGGCAGCCCCGCCTCGGGGCGATAGCCCAGGATCAGCCCGATCCCGAGGATGATCGCGCCCGCGATCAGGTGGCGCAGCATGTCGCCCACGATCAGCCCGGCAAAAGGCGAGAGCGGCCAGATCGGCAGGCTGCGGAAGCGGTCGAAGAGCCCCTTGCCGAGGTCGGTCGAGAGCCCCATGCCCGAATAGACCGCGTTGAAGGCCACGGTCTGCACGAGGATGCCGGGCAGGAAGAACTGCAGGTAGTCGCCGGTCGAGCCCGCCAGCGCCCCGCCAAAGACGAAGGTGAAGAGCAGGGTGAACATGAGCGGGGTCATGATCAGGTCGAAGAGCTGCTCGGGCACGTGGCGGAACTTCAGCACCGCGCGCCAGCCGAAGGTCAGCGCGTTCGAGAGCGCCGAGGGCCGGGGCGGGCGCGGGGTGTTGCGCAGCGTGGCGGGGGTGATCTCGGTCATGTCCGGGCCTTTTGCGGGCTGTCGGGGGAGGGGGTGGTGTTGCGTTCGGGGCGGTGGTTGGCGTCAGAGCCAGAGCCAGAGCCAGAGCCAGAGCCAGAGCCAGAGCCAGAGCCAGAGCCAGAGCCAGAGCCAGAGCCAGAGTTAGAACTGGGGCCAGAGCCAGCGCCAGCGTTAGAGCCGATAACCCCGCGGGCACCGCTGTCCGCGTCGGAGCGCGCGTCTCCCGCTGAACCTGCACCGCCGTCCGTGCCAGTGTGTGCCGCCGCGTCGCTCTCTGCCTCCTCCGGCTCCGCCGAGGGCGCGCCGCCGGTCAGCGCGAAGAAGACCTCCTCGAGGCTCGGCGAGCCCATGGCGAAATCCTCGAGCGCGAGGCCCTCGGCGACCAGCGCCGCGATGGCGGCATTGGCGGCCTCGGGCGTCTTGGCCATGACCGAGAGCCGCGCGCCTTCCGGGGCGCGCTGCACCGGGCTGTTGAGCCGCGCCTCCAAGAGCTCCGCCGCCGCGTCGATGCGCTTCGGATCGCCCAGCGTCACATGCAGAAAGCCCGAGCCGGTCGCGGCCTTCAGCTCGCGGCTGGTGCCCTCGGCGATCTTGGCGCCCCGGTCGATCACCGCGATGCGTTCGGCCAGCTGGTCGGCCTCTTCGAGGTATTGCGTCGTCAGGAGCACCGTCACCCCGGACTGCGCGAGCTGGCGGATCATCTTCCAGACCCTGAGCCGCGCCGTCGGATCGAGCCCCGTCGTGGGCTCGTCGAGGAACAGCACCCCCGGCGTCACGATCAGCGAGGCGGCGATGTCGAGCCGCCGCCGCATCCCGCCCGAGTAGTCCTTGACCTGCCGGTTGCGCGCCTCGGTCAGCTCGAAGGCGGCGAAGAGCTCGTCGGCCCGCTGCCGCGCCGCCTGCCGCCCGAAGCCCCAGAGCCGGGCCAGGAAGATCAGGTTCTCGCGCCCGGTCAGATCCTCGTCGAGCGAGGCGAACTGCCCGGTCATGGCGATCGAGCCGCGCACCCCGTCGGGGTCGGTGGCGAGGTCATGGCCCATGACCTGGGCTGTGCCTTCGTCGGGCCGGGCGAGGGTCGCGAGGAGCCGCATCAGCGTGGTCTTGCCCGCGCCGTTCGGCCCGAGGATGGCGTAGATCATCCCGCGCGGCACCTCGAGGTCGATGCCCGCCACGGCCTCGAGCGCGCCGTAGCGCTTGACCAGCCCGTGCGCCTTGATGGCGGGGGAGGCGGTGGCTTGCGGTGTCTCGGGGCTGGCGTCGCGCATGGGTCCTCCGGGGCGCAAGGGGGCGTGGCGCGAGGGATACCACGGCGGCGCGGAAACGCGAGTCATTCTGGGAGGGGTGGCTTTGCGCCCGAATAGCACCGCAGGTGCCGGGCGCTTCGGGGCAGGGCGGCCGCCACGGGAGCGAGAGGCGGATGCGACGCCCTGCTCTCGTCTTTCATCCAACCCTCCGCACCAGTGTGCCCCGGTCCAGACAAGACCTTCTTGCGCCCGAATAGCATCGAAGATGCCGGGCGCGCGCCGGACCGGCCCCTTGGGCCGGCGCTCCTTGGGATGGCGTGCTAAGATCAGAGTTTGCCCTGACCTTGCGGGGATAAAGCGCCTTGCTCAGAGTCCAGCAGCGCCGGCCCCCGGTCCGGCGCGCGCCCTTGGGTGGGGCTTGTTGCGAGGGTGGAGGGCTTGCTTTTGCGCGTGGTCTTCTGGCCAACCGCTCGCGCGAGCGTGTTCCGGGCCAACCAAGCCCCCCGATGCGCCCGAACAGCCGGGCGTGTTGCGAGGGTAAAGGACGCGCCCTCCGCCCTAACCGATCACGCCCCCCCCCCCAAACCCCCGTGCCCGCCGCGCCGAAACCGTGTACTCACCTCTCCATGACCCGGCTCAACCTCGAACAGCTCCGCACCTTCCTCGCCGTCGTCCGCTTCGGCGGGGTGCGGCGGGCGGCGGCGGGGCTCAACCTCACCCAGCCGGCGGTCACCGCGCGGATCAAGGCCTTGGAGGAGACGCTGGTGGCCGAGCTTTTCGACCGCTCCGCCGGCGGCATGAAGCTCACCAAGCGCGGCGAGCTGCTGCTGTCCTATGCGGAGAAGTTCGAACATCTCTCCGAGCTGGTCGCCCGCGACGTGATCCAGCCCGAGGGGGTCGAAGGGCGGCTCAGGCTCGGGGTCTCCGAGACCATCGCCCAGTGCTGGCTGCCCGAGCTGATCGCGCGCTGCCACGAACGCTACCCCAATCTCGACATCGAGTTCGACGTAGACATCTCCACCAACCTGCGCGCCGCGCTCCTGGGCCACGAGCTGGACCTGGCGATCCTGCTCGGGCCGATCTCGGAATACAGCATCGACAACGTCGCCCTGCCGGGCTTCGCGCTGAGCTGGTATGTCGCCGCCGATGCGCCCGAGCCCGCGGACCCCGCGGATCACCTGCAGCGCCCGGTCCTGACCTATGCGCGCAACACCCGGCCCTACCGCGAGATCAAGGACCTGCTCTTCGAGCGCGTCGGGCCGAACGTGCAGATCTTTCCCTCCTCCTCGCTCTCGGCCTGTTTCCGGCTGGTCGAGGCGGGGCTCGGGGTGGCGGCGCTGCCGCGCGCGCTGGGGCGGCGCTTCGTCGAGCGCGGCACGATCCGCAGCTTCGATCCGGGCTGGCTGCCGCATCCGCTGCAGTTCTCGGCCTCCTACCGGGGCGCGCCCACGAGCCATGTGATCGAGACCGCCGCTGAGCTCGCCCGCGAGGTGGCCGAGGACTACCACGCCGGCACAACCTGAAGCGTTGATCAAGAAAACTGATCGCTTTCGACAAAAATATACGATTTGCGCTTATATGCAGGCTTGGTCACCCTGAACGCCGAAAGGGAGGACCGGCGTGACGCCCAGCTATTCCACATTGCGCAAGAGCGACCTGGCCACGGTCCGGGCCGAGATCCGGGCCGGGCGCTATGCCTCGCATACCGCGGGGCTCGGGCCGGGCTACCTGCAGACCAATCTCGCGATCCTGCCCGAGAGCCACGCGCTCGACTTCATGCGCTTCTGCCAGCGCAACCCCAAGCCCTGCCCGTTGGTGGGCGTCAGCGACACCGGCGATCCGATGATGTTCACGCTGGGCCGCGACATCGACATCCGCAGCGACGTGCCGGCCTACAACATCTACCGCGAGGGGCGGCTGGCGGGGGCCACGACGGATATCACGGCGCTCTGGCGGCCGGACCTCGTGGCCTTCGCGCTCGGCTGTTCCTTCACCTTCGAACAGGCGCTGCAGGACGCCGGGCTGCCGCTCTGGCACATCGAGAACGACACCACCGTGCCGATGTTCCGCTCGGGCATCGAGACGGTGCCCGCCGGGCCCTTCTCGGGCCGGATGGTGGTCAGCATGCGCGGCATCGCGGAAAGCCGCCTGGAAGAAGTGGCCGCGATCTGCCGCCGCTACCCGCAGGCCCATGGCGCGCCGGTGCACTGGGGCGATCCCGGGGCCATCGGCATCCCCGACATCACCCGCCCCGACTGGGGCGATCCGGCGCCGCTGGCGCCCGGGCAGGTGCCGGTCTTCTGGGCCTGCGGCGTCACCCCCCAGGTGGCGATCGAACGCGCCGGGGTGCCGCTCTGCATCACCCACAAACCCGGGCACATGCTGCTCACCGATATCGCCGAGGACGCCGAGGTGCCGGTGCGCAACCCGAGCGGACCCCCGGGGACACAAGAGACCCAAACCACAACAGGGAGCTACACATGACACGCATCTTCACTCTTCTCGCCGCCAGCACCGCGCTGGCCGGCCCGCTGGCCGCCCAGGAACTGTCGGTCGTCGGCAGCTGGTCGAGCCTGCCCTTGCACCAGCAATACGAGGCGCCCTTCTGGACCGAGACGCTGCCCGCGGCCTCGGACGGCGGGATCAGCGTCGCGCTGACCACCCATGACCAGATGAACCTCGGCGTCGGCGACGTCTACCGGCTGCTCGGCGACGGCGTCTACGACGTCGGCATGACCGTGGCCGATTACGCCGTGGCCGATGCGCCCGAACTCGAGGGCCTGGACGTGCCGCTGCTGGCGCTGACCGCCGCGGAGGCCCGCACCATGGTCGATGCGGCACGGCCCATGGTCGAGGACATCTACAACGACCGCTTCAACAGCCACGTGCTGGCCATCGCGCCCTATCCGCCGCAGGTCGTCTTCTGCAACGCCGAGATCGGCGGGCTCGCCGACCTCGAGGGCAAGAAGGTCCGCGCCTCGGGCCGGATGACCGCGAAGTTCCTCGAGGCGCTGGGCGCCGAGGGCATCAACGTCAGCTTCTCCGAGGTGCCGGGCGCGCTGCAGAAAGGCGTGGTCGACTGCGCCGTGACCGGCGCGGGCTCGGGCTACAGCGCCGGCTGGTGGGAGGTCTCCACCCATCTCATGCCGATCCCGCTGGGCGGCTGGGACAGCGTGGTGACCGCGGTGAACCTCGACAAGTGGAACAGCCTGGACGCCGAGACCCAGGGCCTGATCGAAGAGCAGATCGCCGCCGAGTTCGAGGCCCCGGCCTGGGCCAGCGCCCAGGACGCGCTGGTCAACGACATCGCCTGCCTGACCGGCAACGGCGAATGCCCGGCGGGCGAGGCGCGCGACATGACCCTGGTCGAGGCCTCCGAGGCCGACTTTGACCGTGCCCGCGAGGTGCTGGTCAGCCAGGTGCTGCCCGAATGGGCCGAGCGCGCCGGGGCCGACTGGGCCGAGCGCTGGAACGCCTCGGTCGGCGCGGCGGTCGGCGTGAGCGTGCCGGTCAACTGATCCCCGCGCCGCGCGCGCATCCCGCGCGCGCCGTGCCATACTGATCCCGCACCGCCCCGCATCGGGGCGGTGCCCTGGCCCCCCGCGCGCCGGTCCACCGCCGCGCGGGCCCGATCGAAACCCGCCGCCCGATCCCGGGCGGCCCCGCCCCGGAGGCGCAGATGCCCGACAAGATCCTGGCGACCCTCAGACAGGCCAACGGCGTGATCGCCATCCTGATCGGCGTCGTCCTCCTGGCCTGCGTGGCCTTCGTCCTCGCCGACGTCCTCTTGCGCCAGGTCGGCGCCTCGCTGGGCGGCACCGACGAGATCAGCGGCTACGTCATGGCCGTCGCCACCTCCTGGGGCATGGCCTACACGCTGAGCGAGATGGGCCATGTGCGCATCGACCTTCTGCGGAGCCGCGCGGGCGCCCGGGGACGGGCGGGTTTCGACCTTGTCTCGCTGGCGATCCTGGCCAGCACCGTCACCCTGATCGCGGTGAAATGCTGGCCGGTGCTCGAACGCTCGCTGGTCAACGGCTCGCGCGCCAATACCCCGCTCGAAACCCCGCTGGCGCTGGTGCAGCTGCCCTGGTTCGCGGGCTGGATCTGGTTCGCAGTCTCGGCCTGGGCGACGCTCCTGGCCGCAGGCGCGCTGGTCATGCGCGGCGATTTCGCGGGCTCGGACGCCGCCATCGGCACCTTCGGCGAAGCGGAGCAGGCGCGATGATCGGTTACATCTCCGTGGGCCTCCTCGGCCTCTTGTGCCTCTCCATCCCGGTCGGCATCGTGCTCTTCATGCTGGGCTTCGGCGTCGACGCCTTCTTCAGCCCGTTCCCGCTCATTCGCGGGCTCGGCAACCTGGTCTGGTCGACCTCGAACAACGCCACGCTGATCGCCATTCCCTTCTTCGTGCTCCTGGGCGAGATCCTGGTGCGCTCGGGCATCGCGACCCGGACCTATGCCGCGCTCGACCGCTGGGTGAGCTGGCTGCCGGGCGGGCTGGTCCATGCCAATGTCGCGACCGCGACGATGTTCTCGGCCACCTCGGGCTCTTCGGTCGCCACCGCGGCGACGGTGGCCACGGTCGCCATGCCCCAGGCCGAGAAGCTGGGCTATGACCCCAAGCTCTTCTCCGGCGCCATCGCGGCGGGCGGCACGCTGGGCATCATGATCCCGCCCTCGATCAACCTGATCGTCTACGGCTTCCTGACCCAGACCTCGATCCCGAGGCTGTTCCTCGCCGGGCTCGTGCCGGGCATCGCGCTGGCCCTGGCCTTCGTGGTGATCACCATGATCCTCTGCGTGATCCGCCCGTCTCTCGGCGGTGAGCGCCGGGTCTTCCCGCTGGCGCAGATGCTGCGCGCGCTGGGCGAGCTGGTGCCGATCTTCCTGCTGTTCCTGGTGATCATCGGCTCGATCTACAAGGGCTGGGCCACGCCCACCGAGGCCGCCGCCGTGGGCGTCGCGGGCGCCATCGTGATCGCGCTTTTCTTCGGGCGGGTCTCGCTGGGGATGTTCCGCGAAAGCGTGCTCGGCACCGTCAAGATCACCTCGATGATCATGCTGGTGGTGATCGGCGCCTCCTTCCTGAACTTCACCCTGGCCTCGGCGGGCATCGGGCGCGAGCTGCAGGCCTTCCTCGAGGGGCTGGGTCTCTCGCCGCTCGCCACGATCTTCGTGATCGTCGGCATCTACGTCGTGCTGGGCTTCTTCATCGAGACGCTCTCGCTCATGGTGGTGACGATCCCGATCATCGTGCCCTTGGTGGTCGAGATGGGCTTCGACCCGATCTGGTTCGGCATCCTGATGATCGTGCTCATCGAGATGGCGCTGATCACCCCGCCGGTGGGGCTCAATCTCTACGTGGTGCAGGGGGCGCGGAAATCGGGCAGCATGACCGAGGTGATGCTGGGCACGATTCCCTATATCCTCGCGATGCTGGCCATGGCGGCGGCGCTGATCGCCTTCCCGCAGATCGCGCTCTGGCTGCCGGACGCCCTGCAATGACCTGGGGGACTGGCGACAGGGGCGCGGCCGGCTGGCCGCGCATCCGCACCGTGGGCGTCGACGGCTTCCTTGTGAGCTTCGCCGAGAGCCTGAGCGAGCCCGCCAACCGCGCCGCGCTGGCCTTTCTCGACGCCCTGGAGCGCGAAGCGCCCGAGGGCACCGAGGAGACCTCGACCTCGCTTGTCTCGACTTACCTGCGCTTCGATCCCACGGCGGTGGCCCATGACGCGGTGCGCGCCGCGCTCGCGGCGCTGCTGGAAAGCCGCGACTGGTATGCCGCGCCCCTGCCGGGCGGGCGGCGGCTCTGGCACGTGCCGACGGTCTTCGGCACCGATCTTGCGCCGCAGTTCGACGAGGCCGCCGCCGCGGCGGGGCTTTCGCCCGAGGCCGCGCTGGAAAGCCTGACCACCGCCCGCGTGCGGGTGCAGACCATCGGCTTCGCCCCGGGCCAGCCCTACCTGGGCGAGCTGCCCGCCGACTGGGACATCCCGCGCCAGACCCAGCTCACCGAGAAGGTGCCCGCCGGGGCGCTGGGCCTCGCGATCCGGCAGATGGTGCTGTTCTCGGTGCCGACGCCCACCGGCTGGCGCCACGTCGGCCAGACGGGTTTCCCGCTCTTCCGCCCCGAGGCCGAGACGCCCTTTGTCCTGCGCCCCGGCGACGAGCTGTCTTTCGAGGCGGTCACGCCCGAGAAGCTCGCCGCGCTGGAAGAGGCGCCGATGGGCGGCGCACGGTCCGAGGTATTGGCATGAGCGCCGCGCTGATCGTGCATCGCGCGGGCCCCGGGCTGACGCTCCAGGACGAGGGGCGGCCTGGCTACCTGCGGCAGGGGCTGTCGCGCGGGGGCGCGGCCGACAGCCTGGCGCTCTACGAGGGCCGGGCGCTCCTGGGGCAGGGGGCGGGCACGCTGGCGCTCGAGATGGCCGGCATGGGCGGCGAGTTCGAGGCCACCGAGGATCTGCGCATCGCCCTGACCGGCGCGCCGATGCGCGCCAGCATCGACGGCGCGCGGGTCGCCTGGCACGCCAGCCACCTGCTGCCCGCCGGGGCGCGGCTGGTCCTGGGCGCGATGGAGGCCGGGGCTTACGGCTACCTGCACCTGGGCGGCGGCGTGACCGCCGCGCCGCGGCTCGGCGCGGGCTCGGCGCATCTTTCCGCCGGGATCGGCGCGCGGATCGAGCCGGGCCAGAGGCTCGCGCTGAACCCCGACCCGCGCCCCGGCGCCACCGGCTTCAAGATCGCCGCCGAGCCGCGCTTCGAGGGCGGCGAGGTGCGCGTCGTGCCGAGCCTCCAGACCGCGTTCTTCGCCCCCGAAGAACGCGCCCGCTTCGAGGACAGCACCTTCACCCGCGACGCCCGCGGCAACCGCATGGGCGTGCGCTTTCTGCCCGAGGGGCCGGGCTTTGCCAGCAGCGCCGGGCTCTCGGTCCTCTCCGAGGTGATCGTGCCGGGCGACATCCAGATCACCGGCGACGGCACGCCCTTCGTGCTGATGTGCGAATGCCAGACCACCGGCGGCTACCCGCGGATCGGCGCGGTCCTGCCCGCCGATCTGCCGAAGGTCGCGCAATGCGCGCCGAACGGACAGCTGCGCTTCCGCTTCCTGACGCTCGAAGAGGGGCTCGCCGCCGAGACCCGCGCCCGGGCCGAGCGCAAGCGGCTGGGCGCGCGGATTTCGCGCCTCATCCGCCGGCCCGAAGACATCCGCGATCTTCTGGCCTACAACCTCGTCGGCGGGGTGACCGCCGGAGACGACCTGGAACGGAGTGCCGAATGGGCCTGAGCGTGGATCTGAACGCCGATATGGGCGAGGGCTTCGGCCCCTGGCGGATGACCGATGACGCGGGCCTCCTGGAGGTGGTGAGCTCGGCCAATATCGCCTGCGGGATGCATGCGGGCGACTGGGACACCATGGCCGGGGCCATGGCGGCGGCGGCGCGCCGGGGCGTCGGCATCGGCGCCCATCCGGGCTTTCCCGACCTGCAGGGCTTCGGGCGGCGGCGGATGCATCTGCCGCAGGCGAGCCTGGCGAACCTGGTGCGCTACCAGCTCGGCGCGGCCCAGGCCATGGCGCGGGCCGCGGGCGCCGAGGTCGCGCATCTGAAGCTGCACGGGGCGCTGGCCAACATGGCCTCCGAGGATGCCGAGATGGCGCGGGCCTGCTACGAGGCGGCGCTCTCCGTCGCCCCCGAGATCACGATCATGGTGCTGGCGGGCACCGCCCAGGAGGCGGCGGCCCGGGCGCTCGGCTGCCGCGCGGCCTGCGAGATCTTCGCCGACCGCGCCTACAACGAGGATGCCACCCTGGTCGACCGCAGCCTGCCCGGCGCGGTGATCCACGACCCCGAGACCGCCGCCCGGCGGGTCCTCGAGATGCTCAAGGCCGGCGCCATCATCACCGCCGAGGGCAGCCATCTGCCCTGCCGGATCGACACCGTCTGCCTGCACGGCGACAGCCCCGAGGCCGTGGCGCTGGCGCGCCACCTGCGCGGGCTCCTGGAAGGCGAGGGGGTGACCATCGCCCGGCTCGAGGGCCGGCCGCTCTAGCTTGCCTGGCTGTAGGCCGCGCCCCGGGGCTGGAAGCCCGGATCGAGCCGCGCCGCGAGAAGCCGCACCATGGAGGCGTCGCGCGGGGTGAGCCGCCCCTCCTCGAGCGACCCGATGCCCGGCAGCGCCGTCAGCGCCGCCCCGGCCCGCCCCAGAAGCGGCGCGGCGGGTTCACCGTGGCGCGCCGCGAGCCCTTCCAGATCGGCTTCCCCCTGGCACATCAGCGCGGCGATGACCGCCGCGGTCAGCCGGTCCTCGGCGCTCAGCGCATGGCCGCGCCGGGTGGCGAAGCGGCCCGCCGCGACCTCGGCCTGCCAGTCCCCGGTGGCCGGGGCGTTCTGGGCGATGCCTTCGGCGAAGGAGGAGATCGCCGAGGGCCCGAGCCCGATCAGCGTGTCGGCGTCGTCGGTGGTATAGCCCTGGAAATTGCGCCTGAGCGTGCCGGCCCGCGCGGCGCGGGCCATGCTGTCGGCGGGCAGGGCGAAATGGTCGATGCCCACGGCGACATAGCCCGCCGCCTCGAGCCGCGCCCGCGCCGCGCCGGCCAGCGCCAGCCGGTCGGCGGGGCCGGGCAGCGCCGCCTCGGGGATCACCCGCTGGCGCTTGGCCATCCAGGGCACATGGGCGTAGCCGTAAAGCGCCAGCCGGTCCGGCGCGAGCTCGAGCACCCGGTCGAGCGTCGCCTCGAGGCTCGCGCGGGTCTGATGCGGCAGCCCGTAGACCAGGTCGAAGTTCACGCTGGCGATGCCGCGCGCGCGCAGCCCCGCGACCAGCCCCGCGGTCGCGGCCACGCTCTGGTGCCGCCCGATGGTGGCCTGCACCTGCGCGTCGAAATCCTGTACCCCGATCGAGGCCCGCCGCATCCCCAGCCGCATCAGCGCGTCGAGCCGCGCCGCGTCGCAGTCGCAGGGGTCGATCTCGACCGAGACCTCGGCCTCGGTCTCGAAGAGGAAGGCGGCGCGCAGCCAGCCCGCCAGCCGGTCGATGCGCCCGGGCGACAGGATGCTGGGCGTGCCGCCGCCCAGGTGCAGCCGCCGCACCGCGACGCCCTCGGGCAGGGCCCAGCTCACCAGCGCGATCTCCTCGCGCAGATGGGCGAGGAACCGGTCGAGCGGCGCGTCGCTGCGGCTGCCCTGGGTGCGGCAGGCGCAGAACCAGCAGAGCCTGCGGCAGAACGGCACATGCAGATACAGCGAGAGCGGCGCGCCGGGCGGGATCGCGCCGATCCAGCGGGCCATCTCTGGGGCGCCGACTGCCGTGGTGAAACGGTCGGCGGGCGGATAGCTCGTGTAGCGCGGCACGCGCGCGTCGAGCAGGGCGGCGGAAAGCGGATCCTGTGTCATGTCGCGACCCTGCCCCGGGGCGTCGGCTCCGTCCTTGATGCAGGTCAAGGCTGGTCGTAAGGGAGGGCCATGAACATGCGTCTCGCCAAGGTGGCCTGCGCCGATTGCCCGATCCGACACCGGGCGGTCTGCGCCGAGGCCGATGCCGATGATCTCGCGGTGCTGGAAAGCATCAAGAGCTACGTCAGCGTGCCCAAGGGCGGCAGCATCGTGGCCGCGGGCGATGCCTTCGATCACGTCTCCTCGGTGGTGGCGGGCTGCGCGACCATGTCCCGCACGCTCGAGGACGGACGGCGGCAGATGGTGGGGCTTCTGCTGCCCTCGGATTTCATCGGGCGGCCCGGGCGGGCGCGGTCCTCCTTCGACATCGAGGCGGTCAGCGACGTGACGCTCTGCCGCTTCGAGCGGCCCGCCTTCGAGAAGATCGTGCGGTCCTCGCCCAACGTGGCGCAGCGGCTTTTGACCATGACGCTCGACGAGCTGGAGATCGCGCGGGACTGGTCGGTGCTCTTGGGCCGGATGACCGCGCGCGAGCGGGTGGCGAAGTTCCTGCTGAGCCTGGTGCGCCGCGAGGCCAGCGCCGAGGGCCAGGAGATCACCGAGGGCCCGGTGGTCCTGCATCTGCCGCTTTCGCGCGAGGCCATCGCCGACTATCTCGGCCTGACCATCGAGACCACCAGCCGGCAGTTCTCGGCGCTGCGCCGCGAGGGGCTGATCGAGACGCCCTCGGCCCGGCAGGTGGTGGTGCCCGACGTGGCGCAGCTGACGCTTGAGGTGCTGGACGACGACGGCGGTCCGATCGCCTGACTTCGCGGGGCCGGGCAGGGGGCCTTGGTGCCGCGCGCCCGGTGGGTGACCGAGCCGAGCGCGCCCTCTTCTGAGAGGAACTGGAGGGGCAGGCCGGGGGGCCTTGGACCCCACTTTTCAACCATCCGAGCTGTCCGCCCCGCCGAAGCGGTGCCTCGCCCGCGAGGCCGAGCACCGGCCCGCCCACCCGGCGCTAGCGCGCCAGAAGCAGCGGCCGATCGGCGCCCTTCATCAGGTCGCGCGTCACCCCGCCCAGAAGCATCTCGCGCAGCCGCGCGTGGCCGTAGGCGCCCGCGACGATCACCTCGGCGCCGGTCTCGCGGGCGTGGTCGAGAAGCGTCCGGGCGATGCCGTGCTCGCCCTTGGGCAGCGGCGTCAGAACCGGGCGCAGCCCCTGCCGCGAGAGCATCCGCGCGAGGTCCTGCCCGGCCTCGGGCAGATCGACGGTGACCACCTCGACCTCTCCGGCCAGCGCCAGGAGCGGCGCCGCCGCCCGCACCGCCGCCAGCGCCACGTCGCTGTCGTCCCAGGCCACCAGAACCCGGTCGAGCGCGCCAAGCCCGCTGTCGGTCAGCAGGATCGGCACCCGCGAATTGTAGAGCACCGCCTCGAAGAGCCGCGCGAGGTCGCCCGGCGCGGGCCCGCTGCGCGGCAGGAGCGCGAGGTCCGCGAACCGCAGCCGCCGCACCAACTGGTAGGCCAGCGCGTCGTAGCCGCTGAGGATGCCCGAGACCGACCACTCCAGCTCCTCGCGCGCGAGGCGGGCCTCGGCGGCGCGGATCTGCTGGGCGAGATCCTCGCGGCAGGTCTCGTTGATCGCGGGTGGGATGAAGGCGTCGGCCATGGTGGTCGGCGCGAGGTGAAAGATCGCCGGGGCGAGGCAGATCACCTCGAGATGCAGCGAGAGCCGCCGCGCGGTCTCGATCGCGGGCTCCAGCACCGCGAGGCTTTCGGGATCGGGGATGAGGGTGACGAGGGTGCCCTGGGACATGGCTGTTCTCCTGTAAGCTCTGACCTCATCTGAGCCCGCCGCCCCCCGGGCCCGCCATGACCTGGATCAAACCCGTCGCGGGAATTTCCCTTGATCCAGGTCAAGGCGCCTCGGGGCGCGAGCCGCCATAGCTCGACCGCGAAGCGTGCCGGCATGGGGCCGGCGCGCGCCGGACGAACGGGGGCTGCATGGCCATCATCAGAATACTCTGCCTCGGCGTCGTCGCGCTCCTGGCCGCCATCGCGGCGGATTACGGGCGCGACCTCGCCTATACCTTTCACGCCGCCCTGGTGATGCTGATCGCCGCCGGGCTCTGCCTCTGGGAGATCGGCCGCCTGGGCGAGCCCCGCGCGCCGGAACCGCAGGGCTACCTCGACGGGGTGGTGCGCGCGGGCGTGATCGCCACCGCTTTCTGGGGCATCGCGGGATTTCTCGTGGGCACCTTCATCGCCTTCCAGCTGGCCTTCCCCGGGCTCAATTTCGACTGGTCCGAGGGTTATGCCAACTTCGGCCGCCTGCGCCCGCTGCACACCTCGGCGGTGATCTTCGCCTTCGGGGGCAACGCGCTGATCGCCACCTCCTTTTACGTGGTGCAGCGCACCTCGGCGGCGCGGCTCTGGGGCGGGAACCTCGCGTGGTTCGTCTTCTGGGGCTACCAGCTCTTCATCGTCATGGCGGCGACCGGCTACCTCTTGGGCGCGACCCAGTCGAAGGAATACGCCGAGCCCGAATGGTACGTGGACATCTGGCTGACGCTGGTCTGGCTGGCTTACCTCGCGGTCTTTCTCGGCACGCTGATCAAGCGCCGCGAGCCGCATATCTATGTCGCCAACTGGTTCTTCCTGTCCTTCATCGTGACCGTGGCCATGCTGCACGTGGTCAACAACCTCTCGGTGCCGGTCTCGCTTTTCGGCTCCAAGTCGGTGCAGGTCTTCGCCGGGGTGCAGGACGCCATGACCCAGTGGTGGTACGGCCATAACGCGGTGGGCTTCTTCCTGACCGCGGGCTTCCTGGGGATGATGTATTACTTCGTCCCGAAGCAGGCCGGGCGGCCGATCTACAGCTACAAGCTGTCGATCATCCACTTCTGGGCGCTGATCTTTCTTTATATCTGGGCGGGTCCGCACCACCTGCATTACACCGCGCTGCCCGACTGGGCCTCGACGCTGGGCATGGTCTTCTCGGTGATCCTCTGGATGCCCTCCTGGGGCGGCATGATCAACGGGCTGATGACCCTCGAGGGCGCCTGGGACAAGATCCGCACCGACCCGATCATCCGCATGTTCGTGGCCAGCCTCGCCTTCTACGGCATGTCGACCTTCGAAGGCCCGATGATGTCGATCCGGGCGGTCAACTCGCTGTCGCATTACACCGACTGGACCATCGGTCACGTGCATTCGGGCGCGCTGGGCTGGAACGGGCTGATCACCTTTGCCTGCCTGTATTTCCTGACGCCCAAGCTCTGGGGCCGGGCGCGGATGTATTCCATGGCCGCGATCAACTGGCACTTCTGGCTCGCGACGCTGGGGATCGTCCTCTACGCCGCCTCGATGTGGGTCACCGGGATCATGGAGGGGCTCATGTGGCGCGAGGTCGACGACCAGGGCTTCCTGGTGAACTCCTTCGCCGACACCGTGGCCGCCAAGTTCCCGATGTATGTGGTGCGCGCGACGGGCGGTGTTCTCTACCTCGCAGGCGCCCTGATCATGGTCTGGAACATGTGGATGACCATCCGCGCGCCCGAGGCCCGTCCCGTCAACGCCCCCGTTCCCGCGGAGTAACCTGCCATGACACAAGACACCCACACCCCGCAGGCGGCTGAGGCCGCGCCCGGTAGCGATAGTGAGGCCACTGAAGCCCCTGCCCGCAAGCGCCGGCTGATCGACCGGCACGCCATCCTCGAGAAGAACGCCACGCTGCTCCTGGTCTTCTCCTTCCTGGTGGTGACCGTCGGCGGCATCGTCGAGATCGCGCCGCTCTTCTGGCTCGAGAACACCATCGAGGAGGTCGAGGGCGTGCGCCCCTATTCGCCGCTCGAACTGGCGGGCCGCGACATCTACCTGCGCGAGGGCTGCTACACCTGCCACAGCCAGATGATCCGCCCGATGCGCGACGAGGTGGAGCGTTACGGCCATTACAGCCTGGCGGCGGAATCCATGTATGACCACCCGTTCCAATGGGGCTCGAAGCGCACCGGGCCGGACCTCGCGCGGGTCGGCGGGCGCTATTCCGACGAATGGCACGTCGACCACTTCGAGGATCCCCAGTCGGTGGTGCCCGAAAGCGTCATGCCGAAATACGACTACCTCGCCCGCGCCGAGATCGGCCCCGAGCACATCCGCGAGCTTCTGCGGACCCATGCGCTCGTCGGCGTGCCCTACACCGAGGAGATGATCCAGGCCGCGCCCGCCGACTTCCGGGTGCAGGTCGATCCCTACGGCGACTGGGACGGGCTCGTGGAGCGCTACCCCGGCGCCCAGGTGCGCAACTTCGACGGCCAGCCGGCGCTGACCGAGATGGACGCGCTGATCGCCTACCTGCAGATGCTCGGCACGACGGTCGATTTCTCGACCTTCGTGGCCGAGGCCAGCCGCTGAGGAGCCCGGCCATGCAAGACACCTATTCCCTCCTGCGCGCCTTCGCCGACAGCTGGGCCCTTCTGGCGCTCTTCCTGTTCTTCCTGGGCGCCTTCCTCTGGGTCTGGCGCCCGGGCAGCCGGGCGCTGCACGACGACGCCGCCCGTTCGATCTTCCGCGACGCCCCGCCGCTTGCGCCCGAGACGCCCCGCGCGGGCTGCGAGCGGGCCTGCGCCGGCTGCACCTGCGCCCCCGAGGAGAGCCGCCAATGACCAAAGAGACACCAAAGACCCGCCCGGTCGAGACCACCGGCCACAGCTGGGACGGCATCGAGGAGCTGAACAACCCGCTGCCGCGCTGGTGGCTCTGGACCTTCTACGCCACCATCCTCTGGGGGGTGATCTACACGATCCTCTTCCCCGCCTGGCCCCTGGCCGAACGGGCGACCGCGGGGCTCCTGGGCTGGTCCCAGCGCGCCGAGGTCGCCGCCGAGATCGCCGCGGTGGCCGACAGCCAGGCGGACCTGCGCCAGGCGCTGGTCGAGACCGAGCTTGCGGCGCTGCCCGAGGACCCCGCGCTGCACCGGTTCGCGGTGCAGGCGGGCGGGGCGCTCTTCCGCAACAACTGCTCGCAGTGCCATGGCGCCGGGGCGGCGGGGGCCGAGGGCTACCCGAACCTTCTCGACGACGACTGGCTCTGGGGCGGCAGCCGCGAAGAGATTGCCTATTCGATCCGCCACGGCATCCGCAGCGAGGAGGACCCGCAAAGCCGCTTCAGCCAGATGCCGGGCTTCGGCGGGATCCTGGAGACCTCCGAGATCGCGCTGCTGGTCGATCACGTCCAGGCGCTGCCCGGCGGGGCGGATCCCCTGGCCGGGCCGGGCGGGGCCCTCTACGCGGAGAACTGCGCGGCCTGCCACGGCATGGCCGCCGAGGGCAACCGCGAGATGGGCGCGCCGAACCTCTCGGATGCGATCTGGCTTTACGGCTCCGACGACGCGGCGCTGACCCGGCTGATCCGCGAAGGGCCCTACGGCGTGATGCCGCCCTGGGGGGCGCGGCTGGGCGAGGACGGGGTGCGCGCGCTCGCGGCCTATGTGCACCAGCTCGGCGGCGGCGAGGAGGCCGCGCAGGAGATCGGACCGGCGGGTGCGGTCGGCTCCGAGGCCCCGGCTCCCGAGGACGGGAACGGCGGCTGACACCCCCGCCTCGCGGTCCTGTTCGCGCGTGCCGCGTGGCGCGGCGGTGGCGGGCGGCGGTCTTCGGGCCGCCGTTCGTGTTTGAGGGGGGCGGGGAGGGAGGCATATGCGCTTGGAGTGGCTGAGGCGTCCGGCGCGGGGAGGGCGGCCCGGCACAGGTGAGCCGCGCTGCTGGGCTTAGTGCTCTCCGGTCTCTCACAGTGCCTAGCACCGTCACTTCAACAGAGCGCTGACGTTTTAAGGCAGAGATGCCAGCTGCGGGCGCCTTGCCGCTCTCAGCGCGCCCCTTCCCCGGGTGTCATTCCACACCTGCCAAGTCTCTCGCCCTATGGCCCTTGGCCCAACCGGCCCGACCAGACCAACCCGCCATCACCCCTCGCACCAGAGGGCGCGCGCCGGACCGGGGGCCGGCGCTGCTGACTGTCGAGCGGCGCGCTTAATGGCAGCAAGGTCAGGGCTAGGGGTGATCTATGCGCGCCATCCGAAGGAGCGCCGGCCCAAGGGGCCGGTCCGGCGCGCGCCCGGCATCTTCGATGCTGTTCGGGCGCAATTGGTGGGACGGTCTGCGCGTCATTTGGGCGGGCGGGGACGTTTGGTGTGGGGGCGTGGGGGGCGCGGGATTGGAAACCTGACCGCCTGGACCTCGGACCGGATCGGCCTCTGAACAGATCGCTCCTGCGCCCACACCCACACCCAACCACACCCCCCAATTCCCCCGCCCCCTTGATCCAGGTCAACGCGCGCCACCCGCGGTCCCGCCATAACGGCCCGGCGAACAGGACGTGAGACCATGAGCACTGAAGACACCTCCCTCTACGCCGCGCGCGAGCCGATCTTCCCGCGAAGGGTCTCCGGCGCCTTCCGCCGGCTGAAATGGCAGATCATGGCGGTGACGCTGGCGATCTACTACGTCACCCCCTGGCTGCGCTGGGACCGGGGGCCCGCGCTGCCCGACCAGGCGGTGCTGGTCGATCTCGCGCATCGGCGCTTCTACTTCTTCTGGATCGAGATCTGGCCGCACGAGTTCTACTTCGTCGCGGGCCTCCTGATCATGGCCGGGGTGGGGCTCTTCCTCTTCACCGCGGCACTCGGGCGGGTCTGGTGCGGCTATGCCTGCCCGCAGACCGTCTGGACCGATCTTTTCCTGCTGGTCGAACGCTGGGTCGAGGGCGACCGCAACGCCCGCCTGCGCCTGCACCGCGCGCCCTGGAGCGCGCGCAAATGGCGGCTGCGGCTGACCAAATGGGCGCTCTGGCTCGCCATCGCGCTGGCGACCGGCGGGGCCTGGGTCTTCTATTTCGCCGATGCGCCGGGCCTCGCGCGGGACCTCCTCACGCTGGAGGCGCCGCCAGTCGCCTGGGCCTCGATCGGGGTCCTGACCTTCACCACCTTCACCTTCGGCGGCTTCATGCGCGAACAGGTCTGCATCTACATGTGCCCCTGGCCGCGCATCCAGGGCGCGATGATGGACGACGGCACGCTGACGGTGGCCTACCGCGATTGGCGAGGCGAGCCGCGCGGGCGCGGGCTGAAGCGCCAGGCCGCCCCCGCCACCCGCGCCGCGGGGCCGCGGATCGGCGGGCGCTCACCGCTCCTGCCGATGCCCAATCGCGACGGCGCCGCCCGCGCCACAACCGCCCGCGACACCCCGCCCGAGGCCCCCGCCGGCGACTGCATCGACTGCAACGCCTGCGTGAACGTCTGCCCCATGGGCATCGACATCCGCGACGGCCAGCAGATGGCCTGCATCACCTGCGCGCTCTGCATCGACGCCTGCGACGAGGTCATGGCCCGGATCGACCGGCCGCGCGGGCTGATCGACTACCTCGCCCTCGAGGACGCCCCGCGCGAGGCCGCGGGCGGCGCGCCGCGCCCGGCCTGGCAGCATGTGCTGAGGGCGCGGAACCTGGTCTATTTCGCGCTCTGGCTGGCCTGCGGGCTGGCGCTGATCGCGGCGCTGATGCTGCGCCCGACGCTGGAGCTGACCGTGGCGCCGGTGCGCAACCCAAGCTTCATCACCCTGTCCGACGGCAGCATCCGCAACGCCTACGACCTGCGCCTGCGCAACCGCGAGGGCGTGCCGAGCGCCATCGCCCTGTCGCTGAGCGATCCCGGCGCGCTGTCGCTCGAGGTCGAGGGCGCCGAACCCGGCGCCGTGGCGATCCGCGCCGACAGCCAGCGGCTGATCCGGGTCTATGTCACCGCGCCCCCCGGGGCGCCCGCCGCAAGCGCCGACCGCAGCGCGCTCAGCATCGAGGCCCGCGACGTCGAGACCGGCGCCACCGCGCGGGTCGCCACCACCTTCAACGGAGACACCCCATGACACCCGCAACCCGCCCGCTCACCGGCCGCCACGTGCTGATGATGTTCCTCTGCGGCTTCGGCCTGATCATCGCGGTGAACGTGACCTTGGCGGTCCAGGCCGTCGGCACCTTCCCGGGCCTCGAGGTCGCCAACTCCTACGTCGCGAGCCAGAGCTTCGAGGCCCGCCGCAGCGCCCAGGAGGCGCTCGGCTGGGAGGCCCGCGCGACCTACGCCGAGGGCGCGCTGACCCTGCGCGTGACCACCCCCGAGGGCCAGCCCGTTCCCCCCGAGGGCTTTACCGCCCGGATCGGCCGGCCGACCCATGGCGGCGCCGACCGGCAGCTGGCCTTCGACGCCGCGGGCCGGGCGCGGGTGACGCTGGAGCCCGGCCTCTGGCGGCTCGATCTCGCGGGCGGCAGCACCGAAGCGCCCTTCGTGCAAAGCCTCTCGCTCCGGGTTGCGCCGTGACCGCGGCCTGTCCCGCCTGCGTCGGCGCCGCCGAGATTGCCCGCGACAGCGCGGCGCGCGGGGCCGCGCCCGAGGCGCTGACCCTGCATCTGCCCGACATCCATTGCGCCGCCTGCATCGCCTCGGTCGAGGCGGCGCTGGGCGCATGGCCCGGCGTCACAGGCGCGCGGGTGAACCTCTCGCGCCGGCAGGTGGCGATCGAAGGCGCGGATCTCGCGCCCGAGCCCTTGATCGCGGCGCTGGCGGCGGCGGGGCACCGGGCGCAGCAACTCGACCCCGCGCGGCTCGCGGGCCAGGACCCGGTGATGCGCGACCTGATCATGCGCACCGGCGTCGCGGGTTTTGCCATGATGAACGTCATGCTCCTGTCGGTGGCGGTCTGGTCCGGCGCGGCAGAGGTCACCGCGCAGCTCTTCCACCTGGTCTCCGCCGCCATCGCCCTGCCGGCGGTGGCCTTCGCCGGGCGGCCCTTCTTCGCCGCCGCGCTGAGCGCGCTGCGGGGTGGGCGGCTGGGCATGGACGTGCCGATATCGCTGGCGATCCTGCTGGCCGCGCTGGTCTCGCTGATCGGCGCGCTGCAGGGCGCGGACCGGCACAGCTGGTTCGACGCGGCGCTGGCGCTGACCTTCTTTTTGCTGATCGGGCGCACGCTGGATCACGCCGGGCGGGCGGCGGCGCGCTCAGCGGCGGCGGAGCTCGCCGCGCTGAGCGTGCCGCAGGCGGTGCGTCTGACGGACACCGGGCCCGAGGTCGTCCGCGCCGAGGACCTCTGCCCCGGCGACATTATCGCCCTGCGCCCCGGCGACCGGCTGCCCGCCGACGGCATCGTGACCGAGGGGCAGAGCGACCTCGACCGCTCGGCCCTGACCGGCGAGAGCGCGCCTTTTGCCGTGGGCCCCGGCGCCGCCGTCTCGGCAGGCGAGGTGGCGCTTTCGGGCGCGCTGACCCTCAGGGTGGTGCGCGCCGGGCGCGACGCCGCGCTGGCGCGTCTGGCCGAGCTGGTCGCCACCGCCGAGAGCCAGCGCACCCGTTTCGCCGGGATCGCCGATCGCGCCGCGCGCGCCTATGCGCCGCTGGTGCATCTTCTGAGCCTCGCGGCCTTCCTCGCCTGGTGGGCCCTGACCGGCGACGGCTGGCGGGCAGTCGACGTGGCCATCGCGGTCCTGGTCATCACCTGTCCCTGCGCCCTGGGGCTCGCGGTGCCGGCGGTCTCGGTGGTGGCGACGGGGCGGCTCTTCCGAAAGGGCCTTCTGGTGAAATCGGCGACCGCGCTCGAGCGGCTGGCGGGCGTGGATATGGTGGTCTTCGACAAGACCGGCACGCTGACGACCGGGGCGGCGCGGCTGCGCGGCAACCCCTCCGATGCCTCGCTTGCGCTGGCGGCGGGGCTCGCCGCGACAAGCAGCCATCCCTATTCCCGCGCGCTGGTCGCCGCGGCCGAGGCGCGCGGGGTGATGCCGCGACCCGTCACCGAGGCCCGCGAGATCCCCGGGCGCGGCATCGAGGCCCAACACGACGGCCAGCGCGTGCGGCTTGGCCGCCCCGCCTGGATCGGCGCCGAGGGCGAGGGCGTGGCGCTCGATCCCGGAGAGGGCGCGCCGCTGCTTTTCACCTTCGAGGAGGACCCCCGCCCCGAGGCAGGCGCCACGGTGCGCGCCCTGCAGGCGCGGGGCTTCGAGGTGGCGCTTCTTTCGGGCGACACCGAGGGGCCTTGCCGCCGCCTCGCCGAGGCCCTGGGCATCATCCGCGCCGAAAGCGGCATGACACCCGAGGGCAAGGCCGACTGGATCGCCGCGCGCGGCGCAGAGGGCCGCCGCGTGCTGATGGTCGGCGACGGGCTCAACGACACCGGCGCGCTGACGCGGGCCCATGCCTCGGTGGCGCCGGGCTCGGGGCTCGACGCGGCGCGCAACGCCGCCGACGTGGTGCTTCTGTCGGGGCGGCTCGACCTGATCCCCGAGCTCCTGGCGATCAGCCGGGCGGGGCTCGGGCGGATGCGGCAGAACGTCTGGCTCTCGGCGGCCTACAACATCGTGGCGGTGCCGGTGGCGCTGGCCGGGCTCGCCACGCCCTTTCTCGCGGCGCTGGCCATGTCGGTCTCCTCGGTCAGCGTCTCGCTCAACGCGCTTCGGAGGATGTGATGAACGTGCTGGTGGTGCTGATCCCGGTCTCGGTGGGCCTGGGGCTTCTGGGGCTCGGAGGGTTTCTCTGGACGCTCCGGGCGGCGCAATACGAGGACGCGGAGGGGGACCGGCACCGGATCCTCGACCCGCGCTGGGACGAGGCGCCGAAGGGGTGAGCCGGGGCTGCGTCGCCACGGTTATTGACCGCGAAAGTGGGCGCTTCAGTCTTCTTTGACCGCACCGGGCAGGGCGGGCGGCGGACAGCTTGCGCATGGCCGGGCTCCTGAATGCAGTCGCTCAGATCGCTTCGGACCCCATCGGGCGGGGCAGGCCCCTCGCCGCAGGGTTTTCACCGCCCAGCCCCCTGACATGACGCGCGGCCACCCAGCCCGCCGCGCCTTAACTTATTCTTTTTGTCGGGATTGACGATCCGACTAAAACAGTCGACTATCCCCGCACCGCCGGGCGCCGCGCCGGCGGTTCGAACCGGGGACAGATCCATGACCAGACCGCTTGCCACTCCTTGCGCCGCGCCATCCTCCGCGCCCCGCAATCGCGCGCGGGCCGAGCGTCACGCCTGCCCGGAGCGGCCCGAGACCTGCTGGTGCGAGGTGCTGACCTCGGCGCTCGAGGCGGGCGGGCCCTCGGACACCCCGGTCGAGGCGCTTGCCGACCGGCTCGGAACGCGGCCATGACCAAGGAAGACAGCGATCCCATGTGCCCCAGCGACACCGATCCGGCGCCGACGCCGGTTTACGACGCCCGCCGCCTCGTCGGCAGCGATGCCTGCGCGCGGCTCGTCCTCGACGGGCAGGTCTACACCCTGCGCATCACCCGTGCGGAGAAGCTGATCCTGACGAAATGACCCCCCCGAAGGGCCGCGCCTCCCGCGCCCGGCCCCGCATCTTCCCAGCCATCGGCGCGCCCCGAGGTCGGGTGGCGGACCGGAGGCGCCCCGCAGGGTTCCCTCGCCCCGCGCGGCGCCCCCGGGGACCGGCCCGGCCCGCGCCCCCAGCGAGGTTTCCCATGAGCAAGATCCCCAGCCCCTGCATCGACGTCTGCAAGTTCCGCCGCGAGGGCCACTGCATCGGCTGTTCCATGACCAAGGGTCAGAAGAAGCTCTTCAAGTCCCTGAAAAGCAACAAGCACCGCGAGGCTTTCCTCACGATGCTCGTGGCCCAGCAGGAGAACATGGGCAAATACCGCGCCTGGGCCCCGGCTTATGAGAAGCGCTGCGCCAAGAAGGGCGCGCGCCCGAAGCTGGCGCTGAGCGCCTGAGGGGGTGCGGGCAGGGCGCCCGGTCGGGGCGCCGCCCGAAATCCGAAGGTAGAGCCACTGGCTTAGGTCGTGGCCCTGCGCAAGCGCGCCGCCGGGGCGCTGCCCGAGATCCGAAGGTAGAGCTCCCCGGCCTAGGTCGTACCCGTGTGCGAGCGCGCCGCCGGGGCGCCCCCCGACCAGTCAGGCCGGGGTCGCCGCGCGGCTCTCAGCGCAGATGCGCCCGCAGGAACCAGGCGAATTTCTCGTGCGTCTGGCCGCGCGCGATGCAGAGATCCTCGGTCAGCGTGTCGCCATGCTCGGCGGCCAGCTCGCCGCAGCCCGCGAGCGTCGCGGCCAGCGTCTCCTGGGCGACCAGCATGGCCTCGATCATCTGCTTGTCGCTGGCGGTGCCGGAATGTTCGGCCACCTTGGAGGCCTCGACCATGCCGGCCAGCGTCGCCTCGACATGCACGTCGAGCGCGCGCATCCGCTCGGCCAGGTCGTCCTGGGCCTCGAAGTGATCCTCGTAGATCATCTGGAACAGCTCGTGCAGCGGCGCGAAGGCCATGCCGGTGACGTTCCAGTGGAAGTTCTGCGCCAGCATGGTGGTCACCGTGGTCTCGGCGACCGATTGCTGCAGCGCCGCTCCGATGGCGCTTTGCGCGTCGGGGGTCAGGGAATGTGCGGTCTGGGTCATGACATCTCCTTGATCTGTCCTGGCTCGGGGCTGGCTGGCAGGTCCGCTGGCTCGCCCGGCATTATTTGGGGCATTGGCCGGGAAGAACAATGGAGAGATTAGAATAATTCTAAACGGGCTGGAATTCCGCCGCCACCGCGCGCACCAGGAAGGCCAGGTTGCGCCGCGCCGCATGGGGCACCCGGGCGCGGATCAGGAACTGGAAGCTGTCCTCGTCGCCCGATTGCGCCGAATGGGCGAGCCGCGCCAGCCAGGCCTCGTCGAACGAGACCTCCCGCGCGCCGGGACGATAGAGGACGGGCCGCTGGCCCAAGGCCTGGGCGAGCCCGCGCACCAGCGTCTCGGCAAAAGCGCTGCGGGCCACCGTGCGGTCGGTGGAGAGCACCGCGCAGGCCTGGAAGAGGTCGCTGCGCGCCGCCGTCCGGCAGCTCAGCGCGGTGACCCGCAGGTGGTTCAGAAGCGGCCGCATCGGCTCGGCGATCGGGGCGGGGCGCGGGGCCGGGTCGAAGGGCAGATGCTCGAGCTTGAGCGGCACCATGGGTGGGGTCCTCGAAGGCTGTGGGGCAGGCGGCAGGTGGGGCGCCGCTATGGCTGACAATAATTGTAGGGTATGGCGGCTGCAAGGGCAGGGCGCGCGCCGAGATGCCGCGGGGGGCTCGGAGGTGGTGCTTGGCCCGGGACAAGGTCGGACGGTCGGTTGCCACGTGCCGCCCCGCTCCCTCCGTCACCCCCGCCCGCCGCGCAGCCGCAGGAGCGTCACCAGGAAGAACCCGCCCCCGAGCAGCGCCGCGATGGTGCCCGCGGGCAGCTGCATCGGGTAGAGCAGCACCCGCCCCAGCCAGTCCGACACCACCATGAGCACCGCGCCGATCACCGGGGCGGCCAGCACCTGCGGCCCGGCCCGGCGCGCGCCGATCAGCGTCGCGAGATGCGGCGCGAGAAGGCCGACGAAGCTCACCGGTCCCATGACCGCCGTGACCAGCGCCGCCAGCGCGGCGGCAGCGGCCAGGCAGCCGGCCCGCGCCTTGGCGATGGCCAGCCCGCGCGCCTCGGCCACCGCGTCGCCCGCCGCGATCAGCGTCAGCCAGCGCCGCCCGGCCCAGGCGGCGGCGACGCCCGCGAGGCTCACGCCCGCAAGGCTCAGCGCGCCTCCGGGCGAGACCCGGTAGGTCGAACCGCCGAGCCAGCCGAGGATCGCGAAACTGTCCGCCGTGCCCGCTGCCAGAGCGATCTTCACCAGCGCGTCCAGCACCGCGCCGAGCGAGATCCCGACCAGCGCCACCACCATGGGCGCATTGCCGTGCCGCCGCACCAGCGCCAGGAGAAGCACCATGACCCCGAGGCTGCCCGCCAGCGCCACGCCCGCGCCGACGCTGTGGATCGAGACCCCGGTCAGCAGCGTCACGAGCACCAGCGCGAAGCTCGCCCCCGAGGACATGCCCAGGACCTCGGGGCTGGCCAGCGGGTTGCGGATCACCCGTTGGAGGATCACCCCCGAGAGCGCCATGGCCGCGCCCGCCCCGGCGGCACCGAGGATGCGCGGCCAGCGGAACGACAGCGTCATCGGCTCGGGCCAGGTGAGCCGCCAGCCGCCGGGCCCCTGCGCCAGCGCCAGCGCGAGGACCAGCGCGCATCCCGCGCAAAGCGCCAGCGCGGCCAGGGCGGCGGGGCGCAGCCGGGCGGGGCCCTGCGGCATCTCCAGCGCGGCGTGATCGGCGGCCCCGAGCCTCCGGCGCAGCAGCAGGACCAGCGCGGGCGCGCCGCCGAGCGCGGTCAGCGCGCCGGTCGGCACCATGTCGGGCAGGGCGCCGCTCATCAGGACCGCCGCGAGGTCCGCCCCGGTCAGGAGCGCCGCGCCGATCAGCGCGCTGGCGAGGATCTCCTGCGCGGGACGGCGCGCGCCGCAGGCCCGCGCGAGGTTCGGGGCCAGAAGGCCGATGAAGCCGATCATGCCGACCGCCGCCACGCTGACCGCGGTCAGGAACAGCGCGATCAGCGCCAGCCCTCCGAGCCAGGGTGCCAGCGACAGCCCGCGCGCCTCGGCGCCGCCCGCGCCCGCCCGCAGGAGCCCCAGCACCCGGAGCCCCGCCAGCGCGCCGAGCGCGGCGAGCCCGAGGCGCGGCAGGACCCAGGTCAGGCTCGCCCAGCCGCTTTGGCCCAGGTCGCCCGCGCCCCAGACGAAGAGATGGCTGAAATAGGGACTCTCAAGGAGCACCAGCGCGCCCGCGAGCGCCCCGAAGAGTAGGTTCACCGCCATGCCCGCCAGCACCGCGCGCAGGCCCAGAAGCCCGCGCAGCCCCGCGATACCCACGACCAGCGCGAAGGCCAGGCAGGCCCCGGCGAGGCTCACCCACTCCCGCGCGCCCGCGACCAGCGCCGGGGCGGCGAGCGTGGCGACCACCACCGCGAGCCAGGCCCCCGAGGCCGCCCCGAGCGTCAGGGGCGAGGCCAGCCGGTTGCCGGTGATCTGCTGGAAAAGACTGCCCGCGAGCCCCAGCGCCGCGCCCACCGCAAGCCCCATGGCGATGCGCGGCAGGACCGCGTGGGTGACGCGGATCTCGGCGAAGCTCTGGGCCTCGGTGCCGGTCAGAAGCGCCAGGAAGCGCGCCGGCGCGATCTCGATCCGCAGGAGGAGGTGCCCCGCGACCAGCGCGAGGGTCAGCGCAAGAAGCCCCGGCAAGGGCAGGCGGGCGGGCCGGGCGATCATTCCGCCAGCGCCAGAAGCGCGTCCGACAGCGCCCGCGCGTGGCGCAGGAGCGAGAGGTAGCCGCCGTAGCTCCAGACCGGGCCGGCCTCGGCGTAGCGCCCCGCGGCGACGGCGGGCAGATTTTGCCAGAGCGGGCTTTCGAAGACCTGCGCCCCGGCCATGTGGGGGCGGATGGCGATGATCGCGCCTTGCTCGACCTCGGCGAGGGCGTCGAGGTTTTTCTGCGCCACGCCCCAGCGCGAGGGCGGCTGCGGCAGGGCATTGGCGACGCCGAGCGCCTCGAGCGCGGCCGTGGGCACGGCGTTCTCGCCGTAGACCCAAAGCGTCGCGGCATCGTTGAGCCGGATCACCGCGGTGTCGGGCGGGGTGCCGGCATAGGCCCGGGCCAGCGCCTCGGCGCGCCGGGTGATCTCGGTTTCCATCTCGGAGAGCAGCCGCTCGGCGCGGGCGGTGCGCCCGGTCAGGAGCGCCAGCTCGAGGAAGATCTCGCGCTGCGCGGCGAGGTTGTCGTGATCGGCCGACCAGGCGTCGAAGACCAGGACCGGCGCGATGGCCTCCAGCCGCGCGACCTCCTGGGCGGAGAGATCGGCGGCCACGATCGCCTGGGGTTCGAGGGAGGCGATGGTCTCGAGGTTGGGCGCGCTGCGCAGCCCGATGTCGGTGACGCCCTCGGGCATGGCGGGCGTGCCCACCCAGTCGCGGTAGAGCGTCAGCTCCGGCGCGCCGAGGGGCGCGATCCCGAGGTCGAGCAGCGCCTCGGCCAGCGCCCAGTCGAGCACCACGATCCGCGTGGGCGGCGCCTCGAAGCTCTGCGGGCCGCGCCGGTCGGTCACACTGACCGGGCCATCGGCGAAGGCGGGAAGCGCTGCGGCGGAGAGCGCCGTGCTGAGCGCCAGGAGCAAGGCGCGGAGGAGCGCGCCTGCGCTGCGATGCGGTGTGCGCGCGCGGATCATTCCGCCGCCTCGGGGTCGAGCGTCACCAGCGCCCCGGCCATGGCCTCGGCCAGCTCGGCGATGGAATAGGGGCCGCCGAAGGTCCAGACCGGCCCGGCCTCGGCGAAGCGGCCCGCGCGCACGAAGGGCATGAAGCCCCAGAGCTCGCTGCCGTAAAGCGCCGCGCGCTCGGGGAAGGGCACGAAGTTCACCACGGCGGCGCGTTCGAAGCCTGCCAGATCCTCGACCGGGCGCTGGGTGAACCCCCATTCGGTGGGCTCCCCCGGCGCCGGATGCTCGAGCCCCATGGCCCGGAGCGCCGCCAGCGCCATGCCGTTCTCGCCGTGCACCCGCACGGTGGTCGCGGTCAGCAGCCGGATCGGCAGGACCGCCGGCGGGGCGCCGTCGAAATGCGCGCGCACCCGGTCGCCGGCGGCGCGGGCGCGGGACGCGACCTCGCTCAGAAGCGCCTCGGCCTCGGCCTCGCGTCCGAGCCGCTGCCCGAGGTCGCGCAGCGCCGCGCGGGCCACCGCGGCGTTGTCCTGGCCGGCGTCGAAACCCTCGACAAAGGCGACCTCGGCGATCTCGCGCAGCGCGGGCAGGAGGTCCTCCTGCTGGTCCGAAGCGAGGATCAGGTCGGGCGCGGCGGCGGCGATGGCCTCGAGGTTGGGCTCGGGGCGCAGGCCCATGTCGGCCACGCCCTCGGGCAGGGCCGGGGTGCCGACCCAGCGCGCGTAGCGCGCCACATCGGCGACGCCGACCGGCGTGACGCCCAGGGCCACCAGCGTCTCGGCCTGGGCCCAGCTCAGCGCGACGATGCGCTCGGGCGGGCTGTCCTGGGCCAGCGCGGGCCGCGCCAGCGCGGTGAGGCAGAGCAGGAGGCAGGCGGCGAGGCGGAACATGTCAGGTCTCCTTGCGGATGGGGCGTGGCGGTCAGGGTCGGGGCGGAGGGGATCAGGGGCGAAGAGGATCAGGCCACCACCGCGACCGGGCCCGAAGGCCCGTCGAGCAGCGCCATGTCGATGTCGAAAAGCGCCCGGAGCGTGCCGGGCTCGAGGAAGTCGCGGGGCGGCCCGTCGAAGGCCAGCCGCCCGCCGCGCAGCGCCAGGACGCGGTCGGCGAAACGCGCGGCGAGGTTCACGTCGTGCAGGACCACGATGACCCGGCAGCCGCCGCGGGTGGCGATGGCGCGCAGAAGGCCCATGACCTCGTGCGCATGGGCGAGGTCCAGCGCCGCCGTCGGCTCGTCGAGCAGCAGGATCGGCGCCTCCTGCGCGAGCAGCATGGCGATCCAGGCGCGCTGCCGCTCGCCGCCGGACAGATCGTCGGCCAGCGTCTCGGCCAAGTGGGTGACGCCGGTCTCCGCGAGGCCGGTCTCGACCGCCTGACGGTCGGCGGGGCCCCAGCGTCCGAAGGCGCCGCGCCAGGCGAAACGGCCAAGCCCCGCCAACTCGCGGGCGGTCAGCCCGGGCACCTGCGGCAGCACCTGCGGCAGATAGGCGACCTGGCGCGCGAAGGCCCGCTGCGAGGGCGCCGCGATGGGCGCCCCCTCCAGCGTGATGGACCCGGTGTCGGGCCGCGCCTGCCGCGCCAGGAGCGACAGGAGCGTGGTCTTGCCCGAGCCGTTCTGGCCCAGGATCGCCGTCAGCCCCGCGCCGCCGAGCGACAGGCGGTCGATGCCCAGCACCTCCCGCCCGTCGTGGCGCCGCGAGATGTCGCGCAGCTCGAACATCAGAAGGTCATCGTCCCGGTCAGGGTCACGCTGCGGCCCTGGCCCATGTAGCAGGCGCCGGTCCCGCAGAAGGAGACGACCCGCTCGTCGGTCAGGTTGCGCACGTTCAGCCGCAGGTCGAAGTCGCCCTGCGACCAGCCGAGCGCCGCGTCATAGACCGTCGAGGGCGGGGTGCGCTGGCTGTCGGTGCCATCCCATTTCTCGCCGGTGTGGCGGACCCCGGCGCCGAGGCTCCAGCCGTCGAGCGCGCCGCCCTGCGGACGCCAGTCGACCCAGAGCGAGCCGAACTCCGAGGGCACCTGCGAGATCCGGTCGCCCGAGGCGTTCTCGGTCTCGAGCCAGGTGTAGCCCGCATCGACGAAGACATCGCCGAAGTGATGCTTGGCCCCGATCTCGATCCCGCGCGAGGTCGCCTCGCCGGTCTGCACCTGGAAGGCGGGGTTGTCGGGATCGGTCACCGCGAGGTTCGACTTCTCGATGTCGAAGGCCGCGAGCGTCAGCAGCGTGTCGCTGCCCGCGGGCTGGTATTTCAGACCGATCTCGTATTGCCGCCCGCGCGTCGGCTCGAAGGCATTGCCCTGGGCGTCCTCGCCGACGACCTCCTGGCGGAAGCTCTCGGCGTAGCTGACATAGGGCGCAAGCCCGTTGTCGAAGCGGTAGAGCAGGGCGAGGTTGCCGGTCACCGCGTCATCGCTGGCCGCCACCGCGCCGTCGTTGAAGGTGCCGGTGGTCTCGCCGGTCTCGATCATGCCGTAGCGCAGGCCCGCATCGAGATGCAGCCGGTCGTTCCAGCGCGCGTTGGTCTGCAGGTAGACGCCGGTCTCCTCGACCGTGTTGGCCGGGCTGTCGGTCACATCGCCGATGGTGACGCCGGTGTAATCGGGATCGAAGGGATCGATCGGCCCGTTCTGCATCCCGTAGGCGGTGTCGCTGTCGTAGGTGGCGCGGGTATAGGCGGCGCCGATCAGGGTCTCCATCTCCCAGCCGAAGAGCCGGTAGTCGGCCCGGCCGGTCACATCGATGTTGAAGGACTCCAGCGTGTTCTCGGCCTTGTAGACCGTGCGGTCGATGGTGCCGTCGGCGTTGTAGCGGGTGGGGTAGTCGTCGAAGGCCCACCAGGCGTGGCGGTAGTCGGCCTCGGCCCAGGTGTAGCGGGCGCGGGCGTCGAGCGACCAGACGTCGCTGAAGCGGTGCGAAACCAGCCCGGTGACGCTGGCGTGTTCGGCGTCGAAGCGGTCGAAGCCCGGCTCGCCGACGAAATAGCCGCTTTCGAGCTTCTTGCCGTTGGGCGCGTCGTAAAGCGTGCCGTAGATCGAGCCGAACTGGATGTCCGGGGTCGCCTCGTTCTTCTGATACCGCGCGAGCAGCGTCACCTCGGTGTCGGTGCTCGGCCGCCAGGTCAGCGAAGGCATGAGCGCCAGCGCGTCGTCTTGCGAGTGCTGCACATGGGTCTCGGCGTCGCGGTAGAGCCCGACGAAGCGATAGGCGAGCCGCCCGTCCTCGGTCAGGTCGCCGCCGACATCGAGGCCGATCTGCTTGCGCGCGTGGTTGCCGAAGGAGAGCTGCGCGATGCCCGGGCTGTCCTGCGCGGCGGTCTTCGATGTGGTGTTGACCACGCCGCCGACCTCGCCGTTGCCGTAGAGCCCCGAGGCCGGTCCGCGCAGCACCTCGACGCTTTCGAGCAGGAAGGGCTCGGGCTTCACGTCGTTGTAGAATCCCTGCCGCGAGATCAGCCCGTCGTGAAAGGTCGTCGGGTCGAAGCCGCGGATGTTGTACCAGTCCGAACGGGCGTCGTTGCCCCATTGCCCAGCGTTGACGCCGGTGGCGTAGCTCAGCGCCTCTTCGACGTCGGTGGCACCCCGGTCCAACATCTCCTGGGCGGTGACCACATTGACCGAGCGCGGGGTCTCGGCGATGGGCCGGTCGAAGCGGGTGACCCCGCGGGTGTCCAGCGCCACGGGGTCGCCATAGACCCGGGCGCCGCTGTCGTCCTCGACGGTGATTGCCTCGAGCGCGATATCCTGAGCCAAAGCCGGACCCGCCGCGACAAGCGCGCAGACCGACAGGCTCGAGTACATGCGGTGCATGTCCCTCTCCTTAAGCAGCTATGTTCTGATTGTGCCTGGCGGGTCGCTTGGCGAGGCTTGCCTAGAGTTGTTGAGTAAAGTTGTCAAGAATGTGTCTCGATCCAATAGGCACCGATGTAGCGTTGGCGTTTCTCGACCCCCGGCGCGGCGCGCAGGAGCTGGCGGGCCTCGGCCGTGCGGGTCTTCTCGGCGGCAAACCAGAGGAAAGCCTCGGGGCCCGAGGGCAGGGGCGCCTCGGCCAGCGCCGCCAGCAGGTCCGGGTCGCCCTGGTCGCGGCAGAGCCAGCGCAGGGTGAGGCCCGAGGGCGGGCTCAGGGGCTGGATTTCCTCGGGGCTTTGCACCTCGATCAGGCAGGTGCCGCGCGCTTCTTCAGGCGCGGTCTCGAGGATCCGGGCCAGCGCCGGCAGGGCGGTCTCGTCTCCCGCCAGAAGCCAGTCCGAGCCGCCCGGCAGCCAGCCGCCGCCGGGCCCGCTCAGACCCACGGGTGCGCCGAGCGGCACCTCCTCGGCCCAGCGGCAGGTGCGCCCGCGCCCGTGCTGGAAGATGTCGACGTCGAGCCAGCCGGCCTCCGCGTCGATCGCCCGGATCGTATAGGCGGGCAGGTGCAGCGCATCGGCGCCCTCGGGCCAGATCGTGCGGCCGTTCTCGCCGAGCCGGGGCCAGACCGGCGCGCGGCCCTCGGGCGGGATCATCAGCCGCAGGTGCAGCCCCGAGCGCGCGAAGGGCGCCAGCCCCTCGGCCCCGAGCCGCAGCCGCAGGAAGCGCGGGGTGACGCGCCGCCGCGCCAGCACCCGGGCGATCCGCACGTTCGGCGGCAGGCCCTTCTGTGGCGTCGCGGCGCCTTCCCATTGCAGCGCCACCGGCTGGCCCGCCAGCGCGTCGAGCCGGGCGCAGAGGCTTTCGCGCAGCATGTGCAGGTTGCCCGCGTCCTCGGCCTCGATCTCGATCCGCAGCCCCTCGGGCGCGCAGCGGAAGCGCAGCATCCCGATGCCGGTGTCGCAGTCGAGCGCGGGGCCGGGGCGGGCGGCGACGGCCAGCTCCTGCGCCGCCATCTCCCGGTGCACCCGGTCGATCAGCGCGGCGGGGTCGGGCTGGGCCCAGGTGGTCACGAGGGTGTCGAGGGGCATGGCGCTCTCCGGTCGGGGCAGGGCGATCAGCCGTTGAAGCGGATCGGCAGGGTGAAGGTGTAGCTCGCCTGGGTCAGGCCCTCGGGCGCGGCGGGGAAGCTGGCGCGGCGCACGGCCTCGAGCGCGGCCCGGTCGAGCGCCGCATCGCCCGAGGAGCCCGCGAGCCCCACCGCCTGCAGCCGCCCCGCGCGGGTCACGGTGAGCCGCACGGTGGCGGTGCCGGTGACGCCCCGGGCGCCGCCCGGGTAGCGCTTGCGCCGCTCGACGCTGGCGCGCACCTGGCCGCCCCAGCGGGCGGTGAGGCTCTGGCGCGCCCCGGCGCTGAGGGTGGCCTCTTCGCGGGTGGTTGCCGCCCCGGCGCGGGTGCCGCCGCCGCTGCCGGCGGCCCGTTGCGCGGCGCTGTCCCGGGCGGATTGCCCGGGGTCCGGCGCCTGCGCGCGGGTCGCCTGGCGCTGGGCGGGCTCGGGTGCGGGCTCCGGCTCGGGCTCCGGTGCGGGGCGTTCGGGCCGCAGCGCGGGCCGCTGGCCGACGGTGGTCGGCGCGGCGCTGTCGGGGGCGGGTTGCGGTTCGGGTTGGGGCTCCGGTTCGGGCTGAGGCTCCGGTTCGGGTTGAGGCGCCGGGGTCGGCTCGGGCTCTTCTTCCCGCTCCGGTTCTTCTTCCGGCTCCTTCTCCGGTTGCGGCTCCGTTTCGAGCACCTGCGTCGGCTCTTCTTCCGGCACCGGCGCGGCCTGGGGAGCGGGCTCCGGGGTGACCTCCTCCGGCTCAGGCTCCGCCTCCGGCTCGGGCGGCGGCGGGCGTGTGTCGCGCGCGGGCAAAGCGTCGGGCCGGGGCAGGTCGGGCAGGGCGAGGCCCGCCGTCGCCTCGGGGCGCGCCGGGGCGCTCGGCCCCTCGGGGGCCGCGAGGGCTGGCGCGCGGGTCGGTGCGGGTGGCTCGGGGGACGGCGCGGGGCGCGGGGCGGGCGCCTCGGTGACCTCGGGCGGGCGGTCCCATTCCGCGACAAGCTCCGCCAGCCGCGCTTCGGCGGCGGCGAGCGAGAGCTGGCTTTCGCCGCCGTCTCCCGCCGCCTCGATGCCCGCGCTGCGGTCCCGGGTCAGCGCGAAAAGGCCCGCGTGCAGCCCGAGGGCGAGGGCCAGGAAGGCCGTGGTTTCCAAAAGCCGCCTCATCGCCGCGCCGTCACCAGTTCGACGCGGGCGAGCCCGATCGCGCCGAGATCCCCCATGACCTCGGCCAGCCGGGTGGCGGGCAGGCTTCGGTCGGCGCGCAGGAGCACCTCGGGGCCGCCTTCGGCACAAGGCGCGGGGCAGTCTTCGGCGCGGGCCTCTTCGAGCGCGGTGAGCGCCGCCGCGCCGCGCAGCTCGCGGAAGGCCAGCTCGCCCTCGGCCGAGAGGTAGAGCGTCAGCACGCCTTGGGCCTCGGCGCCCTCGGCGACCTCGGGCGGGGTGACCTCGAAGGGCTCCGGCGGGGCGATCCGCGCGGTCATCAGGAAGAAGATCAGCAGCAGGAAGACCACGTTGATCATCGGCACGAGGTTCTCCGAGGCGCGGCGGCGCGGGGGCGGCTCCAACCTCATGGCGCCTCTCCGACCAGCACGAGGTTGCCGAAGCCCGCGGCGCCCAGGTGCTCCATCACCGCGACCAGCCGCTGCAGCTCGGCGCCCGCGGCGGGGCGCAGGATCACCGTGTCGGCAGGGCTCTCGACCAGCGGTTCGAGCGCGCCGGGCAGGGCGTCCAGAGCCAGCGCCGTGCCGTTCAGCCGCAGCGCTTCGGGCGCGACCTCGACCAGCCGGGGCGGACCAGACCAGCGCGCCTCGGGCCCGCCCCCAGCGGTGGCGAGCGGCAGCTGCAGCTCGGTGCCGAAGCGCGAGGCGAGCATGAAGAACACCAGGAGCAGGAAGACCACGTCGATCATCGGCGTGAGCGAGGGGCGGCGGCGCGGCGGCGGATCACCGAAGGTCATGGCACCTCACTCCGCGGCGTGGCGCACCGGGGCGGCGGTGCGGTCGGGTCCTTGCGTGCGCAAGCGCGTGGCGAGGTCCTCCATCTCGTGGCGCAGCCGGTCGGCCACCGCCTCGAACCAGGTCAGCGCCGCCGAGGCCGGGATCGCCACCGCCATGCCGGCGGCGGTGGTCAGGAGCGCCTCCCAGATGCCGCCGGCGAGGGTGGCGGGATCGGCGCGGCTGCCGGCCTCCTGCAGGGCCTGGAAGGCGGCGATCATGCCGAGCACCGTGCCGAGCAGCCCCAGGAGCGGCGCGATGGTGGCGATCAGCTCGAGCGGCCTGAGCCCGGCGCGGGCGCGGGTCAGGAGCGCCTTGGCGACGCGGGTCGTCTCGGCCTCGGCGGCCTCGGGCGGCAGCGCGGGATCGGCGAGCGCCTGCATGGCGGCGCGGACGAGGACGGCGCGGCAGCTCTTGCGGCCCTCGAGCAGGAGGTCGGCCTCCGCGCGCTGGCCCGCGCTCCAGAGGGTCACCGCCCGGGCCGCCCGCCGCCCGCCCGACCAGGCGCCGAGCAGCGCCAGCCGCCAGGCCTTCCAGAGGATCAGCGCCAGCGTCAGGACCGAAAGCGCGGCGATCAGCCAGATCACCGGCCCGCCCTGGCGCAGGAACTCGGAGGCGAGGGCGCCCTGGGCGGAGAGGCTGGTCGCAAGCGCGGAAAGATCGGGCACGGGCGCGGGTCCTTCTGTGGGCCCGCCGAAAGGGCGCGCTTGGCCTCGGCTTTTTGAGGCAGGGCGCGCGTGGCGGGACGGGGAGGGGGAGGACCTGGCGACCGGGAGGGTTGGCTGGGTGAGGCGGTGACTGACTGTTTTTGTCAGTTATGTCAAGCGGGCGGGGGAGAGGGGGAGTGCGGTTGGTTGGGTGGGGCGCGGATTGGCGGCTTTGGTGCTGATCGTGCGCAAACGGGGACGGATGCAACGGGTCGCGCGGGAGCCACCCTCTGGTCTGCCTCCACCACGCCGAAGCCACACCTCCTGCCCTTGCCACAAGCGCAACAGCGGGCGCGCACCGGGCCGGGGGCTGGCGCTGCTGACTTCAGAGCTACGCGCTTTATCCCAACAAGGTCATGGCTAGAGACGAACTGAGCACGCCACCCCAAGGAGCGCCGGCCCAAGGGGCCGGTCCGGCGCGCGCCCGGCACCTTCGGTGCTATTCGGGCGCAAGAAGGGGAATGCATCGGGAGGCGGTTGAGCCACCGTCAGGAGTGCTCGTGACGTGGTGACGCCGCGCCTTATGCCCTCCCCACAAGCGCCCGGCACCATCGGCGCTGTTCGGGCGCAAAAGAGGGCGGGGCGCACCTCGGGCAAAGCCGCGACACCCCGACCACCTTCCCCCACGCGACCCCGTCTGTTCGTATATTGAACATCCGTTCGTGCCCGGCGATAGTGGCGCCGAACACCCCTCGCGCCCCGACCTATGGGCCGCCCCACCCGCACCAATATCACGCAGACAAAACCAAAAGGCAGGCCGACATGCAGAACCACGCGCCGATCTGGGATCATGTGGAGGCCAAGAAGGCCCGGTTCACCGAGCTCAGCGATGCGGTCTGGGCCACGCCGGAGACGCTCTACCAGGAGCACCGCTCGGCCGCGGCTCATCGCGCGGCGCTCGAGGCCGAGGGCTTCAAGGTCACCACCGGCCTCGCCGGGATCGACACCGCGGTCATGGGCGAGGCCGGCCGCGAGGGTCCGGTGATCGCCATCCTCGGCGAATACGACGCCCTGCCGGGGCTCAGCCAGAAGGCCGGGCTCGACCACCCCGAACCCGAGGAGGCGGGCGGGCCTGGCCACGGCTGCGGGCACAACCTCCTCGGCGCGGGCGCGCTCCTGGCGGCCACCGCGGTCAAGGACTTCCTCGAGGCACATGACCTGCCCGGCCGGGTGCGCTACTACGGCTGCCCTGCCGAAGAGGGCGGCGCGGCCAAGACCTTCATGGTGCGCGAGGGCGTCTTCGACGATGTCGACGCGGCGCTCTCCTGGCACCCGATGCCCTTCAATGGGATCATCCCGCCGCTCTCGCTGGCGGTCGCCATGGTCGACTTCCGTTTCACCGGGCGCACCGCCCATGCCGCCGTCGCTCCGCACCTCGGGCGCAGCGCGCTCGACGCGGTGGAGCTGATGAACGTCGGCGTGAACTACCTGCGCGAACACGTCCCGCAGGACGCCCGCATCCATTACGCGCTGCTCGACGCCGGCGGCATCGCGCCCAACGTGGTGCAGAGCCAGGCGGTGGTGCGCTACTCGGTCCGGGCGCTGAAGCGGCGCGACATGCAGAAGGTGCTCGAACGCGTCCGCCGCGTCGCCGAGGGCGCGGCGATGATGACCGAAACCAAGGTCGAGATGCATTTCATCTCGGCCATGTCGGACCTCATGGACAACCCGCCGCTCTACAAGCTCCTGCAGCGCCACTTCGAGGCGGCGGGCCCGGCAGAGCTGACGGAAGAGGATCACGCCTACGGCAAGCGCATCCAGGCGACCCTGACCGAAGAGGACATCGAGGCGGCCTACCTGGCCTTCGGCGTCACCCCGAGCGACAAGAGCATGTGCGACTTCGTGGTGCCCTACGAGACCCGCGGCGTGCCGATGCTGGGCTCGACCGACCTCGGCGACGTGAGCTGGAAGGTGCCCTTCGCGCAGCTCGGGGGCGCGACCTATGCGATCGGCACGCCCGGGCACACCTGGCAGATCACCGCCCAGGGCAAGACGCCGGCGGCGCACAAGCAGATGGTGCAGGTCTCCAAGGCGCTGGCGGGCGCGGCGCTCGACCTTCTGCGCGAACCGCGCCACCTTGCCGAGGCGCGGGCGGATTTCGACGCCCGGCTGGCGCGGGAACCCTACGAGAGCCCGCTGACGCCCGAGGCCGAACCGCGGGTGCCCTGAGACACAGCCGCAGCGCCCCGGCGCGCGTTTGAGGACAAGACGGGGCCCGCGCGGTCCCTGAGAGAACGACAGCCCCCACCGCGCGGCGCCAGGATTCGCCCGCCCGGGAGGGCAGAGACAAGGAGAGCCGATCACATGAGCCGCGAGACCGAGAAGCTGGCGCGCATCCGCGCCGAGATGAAGGCCCAGGGCGTGGGGCTCGTGGCCCTGGGGCCCGGCGCGCACATGCATTGGGTGCTCGACTGGCACCCGCATCCCGACGAACGCCCGACACTGCTTCTGATCGGCGCCGAGGAGGCCCTGGCGCTGGTGCCCTCGGTCAATGCCGAACAGTTCGGCGCGGCCACCTCAGTGCCGCTCGAGACCTGGCGCGACGAGGAGGGGCCCGAGGCGGCGCTGGCCCGGGCGCTCGACAGGCTGGGCGCGCCCGAGGTCGTGGCGCTGGACGAGACCATGCGCACCGATTTCTCCCTGCCGGTGCTGGCGGCGCTGCCGGGCGCGCGGCATGTCTACGCGGGCGCGCTGGTCGGCAAGCTGCGCATGGTCAAGGACGCCGAGGAATACGCCGCGCTCAAGGCCTCGGCCCGGGCCAACGACCAAGCGATGCAAGCGGGGATCGCCGCGCTGCGCCCTGGCGTCACCGAGAAGGAGGTCGCCCAGGCGATCCAGGATGCCTTCGCCGCCCAGGGCGCGCAGGTGGCCTTCGCGCTCTGCGCCTCGGGGCCGAACGGGGCTTACCCGCACCACAGCACGGGCACGCGCAAGCTGGAAGCCGGCGACAGCGTGGTGCTGGACATCGGCGCGAAACTGGCCGGCTGGCCCAGCGACATGACCCGCATGGGCGCGGTGGGCGCGGCCCCCGAGGGCTACGACGAGGTGCATGCGGTGGTCGAGGCGGCGCTCGAGGCAGGAATGCGGGCGGCCCGCCCCGGCGCGCGCGCCCACGAGGTCGACGACGCCGCCCGGGGCGTCATCGAGGCGGCGGGCTACGGGGAGTACTTCGTGCATCGCACCGGCCACGGGCTGGGGCTCGAGGTGCATGAGCCGCCCTATCTGACCTCGGCCTCAGAGGAGGTGCTGAAGGAAGGCATGGTCTTCTCGATCGAACCGGGCATTTATATTCCCGGCCGCTTCGGCATCCGGCTCGAGGAGATCGTGATCCTGCGCGCCGAGGGGCCCGAGATCCTGTCGGAGCTGCCGCGCACGTTGGCGGTGGTCTGAGCCCCGGGCAGGGCGGGCCAAACAGGGCGGCCAGACGGGCCGGCAAAAAGCATCTTGCCAAGCACATCTTTGTTGCGTTTATTCATTCGGACAAAAGTTCGCTCAGTGACTTTTCCGGCTGACCGAACGCAACAGGGAGATCCGGAAATTTGAAACATGCCTTTCTCACGGCCAGCGCGCTGACGCTGGCGATTGCCGGGGCCGCCTCGGCCGAAACCATCCGCTGGGCGCGCGCCGGTGACGCGCTGACGCTTGATCCGCATGCCCAGAACGAAGGCGTGACCATCGCGGTGCAACACCAGATGATGGAACCCCTGATCCTGCGCCATCCCGACGGCGAGATCGTCCCGGCGCTGGCCACCGAATGGGCCGTCAGCCCCGACTCGCCCGAGACCTGGATCTTCAAGCTGCGCGAGGGCGTGAGCTTCCACGACGGCGCCGCCTTCACCGCCGAGGACGTGGTCTTCTCCTTCAACCGCGCGCTCTCCGAGAACAGCGACATGAAGGGCATCATCTCCTCGGTCGAGAGCGTCGAGGCGCTGGGCGAGCACGAGGTGGCGATCAAGACCAAGGGCCCGAACCCGCTTCTGCCCGCGGCCATCGTGAACATCCTGGTGATGGACAAGGAATGGTCCGAGGCCAACGGCTCGGTCGAGGTCCAGGACGTCGAGGGCGGCGAGACCACCTTCGCCTCGGTCAACGTGAACGGCACCGGCCCCTACCGCCTGGTCAGCCGCGAGGGCGACGCCCGCACGGTGATGGAGAAGTTCGACGGCTACTGGGGTGCCGAGGAGTTCCCGCTGCCCTACGACCGCGTGGATTTCACCCCGATCCAGAACCAGTCGACCCGCGTCGCGGCGCTTCTGTCGGGGGATGTGGACTTCATCCAGGACGTCCCGGTGCAGGATCTCCAGCGGATCACCGATGCCGAGAACCTCAAGATCGTCAGCTCGCCGCAGAACCGGGTGATCTTCTTCGGTCTGAACACCGGCGACACCCTGGTGCATGGCGAGGGCGAGAACCCGCTGGCCGACCTCCGGGTGCGCCAGGCGATGAACATGGCGCTGGATCGCGACGCGATCAAACAGGTGGTGATGCGCGGCCAGTCGATCCCCGCGGGGGTCATCATGCCGCCCTTCGTGAACGGCTGGAACGAGGCGCTGAACGAGGTCTCGACCGATGTCGAGGCGGCCCAGGCGCTGATGGAAGAGGCCGGCTGGGGCGAGGGCTTCACCGTGCAGCTCGACTGTCCGAACGACCGCTACATCAACGACGAGGGCATCTGCCAGGCCGCCGTCGGCATGCTGGCGCGGGTCGGCGTGACGGTGAACCTCGACGCCAAGCCCAAGGCGCAGCACTTCCCGCTGGTCAACGGGCTGGAGTCGGATTTCTACATGCTGGGCTGGGGCGTGCCGAGCTACGATTCCGAGTATATCTTCAACTTCCTCTACCACACCAAGGAAGAGCTCTACGGGACCTGGAACGGCACCCGCTACTCCAACCCCAAGCTTGACGAGATGACCAAGGCGATCGCCTCCGAGGTCGACCTCGGCAAGCGCGACGAGATGATCGCCGCGATGTGGGAGATGGCCAAGGCCGACGTGGCCTACCTGCCGATCCACCACCAGGTGCTGAACTGGGCGATGACCAACTCCGTCGGCGCCGCGGTCGACCCGGACGACCAGGTGAAGTTCAAGTATTTCACCGCCGAGTAAGACGCAGGCATTCGAGCAGCAGGGCGGGGCGCTTCGGCGCCCCGTTTTGCGTTGGGGGGGGGGGGCGTGGACGCTGGCGGTTGGTCCAGGGGAGGTCGGAAGGAGGGGGCACCAAGGCCTTTCGTCGCTCCTGGGCCTGCCTTCCCACGACCAAGCCACACGCTGGAAGCTCAACGGACGGCGCGCAACAGGGCCCACTCGGTCATGATGCTCCACGGCTGCACCTGACACCTGGCGCCCTTTGCCACGCACCTTCCACTTGGAATCTCGTGCCTCACAGCTCCCGCCTGGCTCCTCCTCCCTCTCACCCCTCCCGACAGAGGGCGCGCACCGGACCGGGGGCCGGCGCTGCCGACCTCCGAGCTATGCGCTTAATGGTAACAAGGTCAGGACGAACTCCAAGCTAAGCACGCCATCCCAAGGAGCGCCGGCCCAAGGGGCCGGTCCGGCGCGCGCCCGGCACCTTCGGTGCTATTCGGGCGCAGGTTGCGCAGGCTTCGGAAAGGTCGCTTTGACCCAGCGTTTCCGCGATGTCGGTGTGGTCAAGTCGGGCAGGGCGCGGTGGCAGGTGAAGAGGATGCAGGCCCGCTGCTCCCCGTAGAGCCAATGGGCAAATGCACGCCCGGTGCGGCCCCGATCTCCGCCGCGCCGGCCAATCGCTCCGCTCCTCCCAGACACCCGCACCGCCCAACCCATCCACCCACCTCCCAAACCCCCAAAGCTTTCCACCGCTCCCCGCACAACTTCGGCTTGCCAGAGCCACGCCAAAGGTGCATCGTTCCGACATGCGAACAAATGTGCGAAAATGCCGGAAGACGATCTGAAAAGGCCCCGACGCCTCGGGCTGCTGGTGAACCCGGTGGCAGGGCTCGGCGGGCCGATGGGCGAGAAGGGCAGCGATGCCCCGGACATCGCCGCGCGCGCCGAGGCGGCGGGGCGCGCGGGCCAGGCCGGTGCGCGCGCGGCCCGGGCGCTGGCGGCCTTCCGGCGCGCCTCGGAGGCGCCGATCCTTGCCGGGCCGCTGCCGCCCGAGACCCGCGCGGCGCTGGACGGGGACATTGAGGTCCTCGACCTCGGCCCCACCCCAAAAGGCCGCGACGAGACCCTCGCCGCGGTCGCGGCCATGGCGGAGCGCGTCGACCTGATCCTCTTTGCCGGCGGCGACGGCACCGCGCGCGACGTGGCCGAGGCCAACCGCGCGGGTCTGCCGGTCATCGGCATTCCAGCGGGCGTGAAGATGCACTCCGGCGTCTTCGCCCGCAGCCCCGAACGCGCGGGCCGGATCGCGGCGGAGTTCCTCGCCGCGCGGACCCCGCGCACCGACCTCGTGGAGATCCTCGACATCGACGAGGAGGCCCGCCGCGCGGGCCAGCTCTCGGCCAGGATCTACAGCGTCGCCCGCACGCCCGCGACCCGCGGCGAGCGGCAGAACCCCAAGGCCGGCGGCGGCGACATGCTGGCCGATCTCGACGCGGCGCTGGCGGGCTACGTGGCGGGGATGGGCGAGGAGACGCTCTATATCCTCGGCCCCGGCACCACCATGGCGGCGCTGAAGGCGCGCATCGGCGGCGGCACGCTTCTCGGCGTGGACCTGGCGGAAGGCCCGCGCATCACCGCCCGCGACCTCTCGGAGGACGACCTCCTGGAGCGCATCCCCCCGGGCCGCCCGGTGCGCGTGGTGCTGACCGTGGTCGGCGGGCAGGGCTTTGTCCTCGGGCGCGGCAACCAGCAGATCTCGGCCCGGGTGCTGGAACGCGCCGGCCGCCCGCCCATCGACGTGGTCTGCTCCGCCGAGAAACTCGCCGGGCTGACCCCGCCCGAACTGACCATCGACACCGGCGACCCGGCGCTCGACGCCCAGCTGTCCGGCTACTGGCCGATCACCACCGGACCCGGACGCAAGCAGGTCGTCCGGGTCGTCGCCTGAGCCATCCCCGTGCAAGTGAGGAGACCGACATGACGAAAGCCCATCCCTGGATGGCGAATTCCGTCCCCGAGGTGAAGCAGCAGATGCTGTCCGCGCTCGGAGTGAACTCCATCGACGCGCTCTTCGCGCAGATCCCCGAGGATCACCTCTACAAGGGCGAGATGACCCTGCCGAAGCAGCTCGCCTCCGAGGTGGCGCTGGCGCGGCATCTCGACGACATGATGGCCAAGAACAGCGGCACCGCGGAGAACCTGTCGTTCCTCGGCGCGGGCGCCTGGCCGCATTACGTGCCGGCGATCTGCGACGAGGTGGTCGGGCGCTACGAGTGGCAGACCTCGGTCTTCGGCTCGCCGACCTCGGACCACGGGCGCAACCAGGCCTGGTTCGAGTTCACCAGCCAGATCGGCGCGCTGGTGGAATTGGATTTCGTGGGCCTGCCGGTCTACTCCTGGGGCTGCGCGATCGGCCACGCGGTGCGCATGGCGTCGCGGATGACCGGCCGCCGCCGGGTGCTGGTCGCCGATGTCATGGACCCCGAGCGGCTCTCGGTCCTGCGGAACTACTGCGCCCCCCGCGAGATGGCGCGCCACATCGAGATCGTGACGGTGCGCACCGGCGCCGACGGCTGCCTCGATAGGGCCGACCTGAAGACCAAGCTCGATGACAGCGTGGCCGCGCTTTATGTCGAGACGCCCAGCTACCACGGCGTGATCGAGGCCGACCCGGGCGGGCTCTGCGCCCTGGCGCGGGCGGCGGGCGCCGAGGCCATCGTCGGCGTCGATCCCCTGTCGCTCGGCCTCCTCGAGGCCCCGGGCGCCTATGGCGCGACCATTGCCGTCGGCCCGACCCAGCCTTTGGGCGTGCATATGTACGCCGGTGGCGGCGTCGGCGGCTTCATCGCCAGCCCCGACGAGGAGCGCTACGCGCGGGAATACAACACGCTGAACGTCTCGATCTCCGAGACCTCCGGGGAGGATGAGTTCGGCTTCGGCCTGACGCTCTTCCACCAGAGCAGCTACGGCATGCGCGACGAGGGCAAGGACTGGACCGGCAACTCGGTCTACCTCTGGGCGCTGGCCAATGCCACCTACATGGCCGCCATGGGCCCCGAGGGCTTTGCCGAGATCGGCCGGCTGATCATGGCCCGCGCGCAGGCGGCCGCCCGCAAGATCGACGCCCTGCCGGGGCTCTCGGTCGACCTCTCGCGGCCCTGTTTCAAGGAATTCGTCGTCACTTTCGACAGCGCCCAGGTCTCGGCGGTCAACACCGCGCTGCGCGCGCGCGGCATCTTCGGCGGCAAGGACATCACCGGAGAGCCCGGCGTCCCCGGCGAGGCGATGCTGCTCTGCGTCACCGAAACCCACAGCGAGGACGACATTGACCGTCTGGTCGCAGCACTGAAGGAGATCACGGCATGACCGCACCGATCGCGAAGCGCAGCAAGGCGCAGTTCGAAGGCTATCGCGCCGCCCGCTGGCCCGAGCCGGTGGTCACCCAGATGGGTTGCCCCGGCCGCCGCGGCATCGTCTTCGAGGAGGCGCCTGCGCCCGAGCTGCCCAAGGGCGCCGCGCGCAAGACCGCGCCGGCGCTGCCCGAGATCACCGAACACGACGCGCTGCGCCATTACCTGCACCTGTCGCAGATGACGCTGGGCATGATGGGCGTGTCGCTCTTCGGGACCTGCACGATGAAATACAATCCCAGGATCGGCGAGCGCGCGGCGCTGAAGCACCTGGCGGACCTGCATCCGCTGCAGCATCCCGACACGCTCCAGGGGGTGCTGGAGCTTTACGACAACTTCAGCGACTTCCTCTGCGAGGTCTCGGGCATGGACCAGTTCGTCTTCCAGGCGGGCGGCGGGGCGGATGCCGCCTATACCCATGCCTGCGTCACCCGCGCCTATCACGCCAGCCGCGGCGAGCTGGAGCAGCGCGACCAGATCATCACCACGATCCAGACCCATCCCTGTTCGCCGGCAACCGCCAATACCGCGGGCTTCGAGGTGATCACCCTCAGCCTCGAGGAGAACGGCTACCCCTCCGTCGAGCAGCTGAAATCCGTGGTTGGCCCGCGCACAGCGGCGCTCATGGTGAACAACCCCGACGACATGGGCATCTACAACCCCGACATTAAGGAATGGGTGGACATCGTGCATGCGGCCGGGGGCCTGTGCTTCTACGACCATGCCAATTTCAACGGGGTGATGACCCGGCTGCGCGCCCGCGAGCTGGGCTTCGACGCCTGCATGTACATGCTGCACAAGACCTTCGGCGCGCCCAAGGGCGGCGGCGGGCCCGCGGTCGGCGCCTATGGCTGCGCCGAGCACCTGGTGCCCTTCCTGCCCGGGCCGCTGGTCGTCAAGGAGGGCGCGCGCTACCGGCTCGACGACGACCGGCCCGAGAGCATCGGGCGGGTGCGCGAGTTCTGGGGCAACGCGCCCCAGGTGCTCAAGGCCTATGCCTGGGCGCGCGCCATGGGCGCCGAGGGGCTGCGCGAGGCGGCGGACCTCTCGGTCCTGGCCAACAACTACATGGACCACCGGCTGGCGCAGGTGCGCGGGGTCTCGCGCTCGAACCCCGGCATCGATGCTCCGCGCATGGAGATGACGCGGCATTCGGTGGAACAGGTCGCCGCCGAGACCGGCTGTTCGATCTTCGAGATCTCCATGCGGATGACCGATTTCGGCATCGACGCGCTCTGGCTCAGCCACGAGCCGCTCCTGGTGCCGGAGCCCTTCACCCCCGAGGCCGGGGAGCTCTGGTCGAAGGAGGACATCGACTACTGGATCGATGTGCTCGAGCATGTGATCGAGGAGGCCTATGCCACCCCCGAGGTGGTCAAGGGCGCTCCGCACAACGCGCCGATCCGGCAGCTTACCACGGCGCTCGACGAGCCCGACCAATGGGCCACGACCTGGCGCGCCTACGAGCGCAAGCACGGCCAGCGGATGGCGGCGGAATAGGGCGGTCCGGTTATCGCGACAGCGCGACGCCCGGGCAGGGGAGACCTGCCCGGGCGTTTTGTTTTTTGGGGGTGGTGAGGCGCTGTTTCGGCTGAAGCGGGAAGGGGGCGTTGAGCGCCTAGGTGGCTCGCCGCGCGGAGTGCCGCATGTCGGAGAGTGGTGGCGTCGGGTGCGCCCAAGCCGGCTTTCTCAGGAAAAGGCCACTCGCAGAGAAAGCCAGCGGCGCCCTGTTCAGGCGCGCCGCTGGCCAAGACGACGCGGGCCTTCCGCCCCTGCACATCCCCTCAGATCGTGCTTTCCAGCCGCGTGTTGGCGACGATCTCGGGCAGGCTCGCCTGGTTCGGCAGGCGCAGCACCAGCGCGGCGATCTCGGCCACGTCCTCGGGGCGCAGCCGCTGGGCCTTGGGCGTCACCCCGGGGATGCCGTCGATCATCTCGGTGTCGATGGCGCCGGGGCAGATCGCGGTGCCGCGCAGCCCCTCGTCCCAGCCGGCGAAGCGCACCGCGTGGGTCATCGCCAGGAGCGCCTGCTTGGTCATCACGTAGCCCAGCGACACCGAGGCGTCGCGGTAGCGCTTGGCATCGGTCGAGGCGATGTTCACCACCCGCCCGCGCCCCGAGGCGCGCAGATGCGGCAGCGCCGCGCGGATCAGCCGGAAGGGGCCCTTCACGTTGACCCGCCAGAGCGCGTCGAGGTCATCTTCGGAGCCGCGCTCGAAATCCACCATGCGCAGGATGCCGGCGTTGTTGATCAGCGCGTCGGGCGGGCCCATGGTGCGCGCGGTCTCGGCGACCCAGGCCTCGGCGGTGTCGGGCGCCTCGGCGTCGAAGCGGAAGGCCCGGAGCCGCTCGGGCGGGACGTCGGCGAAAGCCTCCGCGACCGCCTCGGGCCGGCGCGCGCCGACCGAGACGCGGTGGCCGTCCTCGAGGCAGCGCCGGACCAGCGCCGCCCCCAGGCCCCGGGCGCCGCCCGAGACCAGGACAAGCCGGTCCGCCTCCATCAGAACAGCCCCTGGTAGACGCCGCCGTCGTTGATGATGTTCTGCCCGACGATGAAGCCCGCCTGGTCCGAACAGAGGAAGGCCACCAGGTCGCCGCATTCCTTGGGATCGGCGAAGCGGCCCGCGGGCACGCTTTGCAGGCGGTTCTCGACGATGGCCTCGTAGGTGGTGTCGCCGCGCCTTGCGTGGTTGTGCAGGTTGGTGTGCAGCGCGTCGGTGTCGAAGAAGCCCGGGCAGACGGTGTTCATCGTCACGTTGTCGCGCACGGTCTCCTTGACCATCGAGGCGATGGCCCCCGAAAGCGCCAGCCGCGCCGAATGGCTGTGGGCGAAATGCGGCTGCGGGAACTTGATGAAGCTCACCGAGATGTTGACCACCCGGCCGAACTTGCGCGCCCGCATCCCCGGCAGCACCGAGGTCATCATCTGCAGCGAGGAGAAGAAATGCACCTCGAACCATTCGTCCCAGTCGGCGCGGGTCCAGTCCTCGAACTCGCCGGGGATCTGCCGCACACCGGGATTGCAGACCAGGATGTCCGGCTCCCCGGCCTTGGCGAGGATCTCGGCGCGGCCCTCGTCGGTGTTGAAATCGGCGGGCACGGCGGTGACCTCGACGCCGGTGGCGGCGCGGATCTCCTCGGCGGTGGCCTCGAGCGCGTCGGCCGAACGCGCGTTCAGCACCAGGTTCACGCCCTCATGCGCCAGCGACATGGCGCAGGCGCGGCCCAGCCCCTTGCTTGCCGCGCTCACGATGGCGGTGCGGCCTTTCAAGCCCAGATCCATTCCGGAGCTCCCTTTCTGTCTTTCTGTCGGTCTCTTGGTGGGTCGGTGCGGCGGGGCCGGGCGCTCAGGCCGCGGTGTCCTTCCGCTCGAGGATACGGTCCAGCTCGCGCTCGAGCTCCTTCAGGGGCGCGCCGGTCAGGGGTTGCAGCGGTGGCCGCGGCGCGCCGCCGCCGGGCAGCCCCAGGTAGTCCATCGCGGCCTTGGTGGCAGGATAGAGCATCCGCCCGCCGGTGGTGAAGAGGGTGGTCATCTCCTGGGCGCTGGCCTGGATCTCCCAGGCGGTGCGGTTCTCGCCGCGCTTGACCAGGCTCCAGAGGTCGAGAAGCCGGTGCCAGACGTTGGGGAAACAGTCGATCAGCCCGTCGCAGCCGGCCTCGATCGCGGGCACGCCGATGGTCGAGGAGGGGCCGCAGAAGACCCGCAGCCGGTCGCCCGCGACGCTGAGGGTGCGGTGGAAGTTCAGCCAGTCGCCCGAGCTTTCCTTGATCGCCACCACCGGCTCGAGGTCGGCCAGCTCGTCGACGAGATCCGGCGTCAGCGCGTTCCCGGCGTTGCCGGGGATGTTGTAGAGCATGATCGGCAGCGGCGTCGCCTCGGCCACGCTGCGGTAATGCGCAAGCACCTCGGCGCGCGAGAGATGCGCGAAGAAGGGCGGCATGACCAGCGCGCCGTCGCAGCCGGCCTGATGCGCAAGCTCCAGACCCGAGAGCACGTCGCCGGGCGTGATCGCCGCGGCGCCGAGGATCACGGTGCCCTTGTCGCCCACCGCCTTGCGGGCGGTGGCGCCGATGGCGGCGCGTTCCTCGTGGGTGAGGCTCCAGAACTCGCCGGTGCAGCCGGCGGCGACAACGCCGGTCGCCCCGGCCTTCATCTGGCGGCGGATGTTGGCTGCGAGCGCCTCGTGATCCACGGCGCCTTCGGCGGTGAAGGGCGTGGTGATGGCGGGCATGGCGCCCGTCCAGTCGATGCTGTGTCTGTCCAAGGGGCTCATCCTCAATCTGACGTTGTGTCGAGCGCGTCTTCGGCGCGCAGGCTTGCATGGACGGCCTCGGCGGCCTTGCGCAGGGTCGAGACGACCAGGTCGATCTCCTCGTGGGTGATGACGAAGGGCGGCGAGAAGGAGACCGCGTCGCCATTGGGCAGCGCCCGCGAGATCACCCCGTCCTCGAGCGCCCGGCGGGTGATGCGCTGGGCGACCCCCAGCGCGGGGTCGAAGCGGCGCCAGCCCTCGCGGGTCGGGCGGGCGAACTCCACCGCCGCCATCAGACCCTTGCCGCGCACCTCGGCGGCGATCGGCAGATCGGCGAAGGCGGTCTTCAGCGTGGCGTTGAGATAGGCGCCCATCTCGCCGGCGCGGGCCACCAGCCCTTCTTCCTCGATGATGTCGAGGTTGGCGAGCGCCGCGGCGGCCATGACCGGGTGGGCGGTATAGGTGTAGCCATGCCCGAAGACGCCGTATTTCGACGCGGCCGCCCCGGAGATCACCCGCCAGACCTTTTCGCCGACAAGCACGCCCGACAGCGGCGCGTAGCCCGAGGTGATGCCCTTGGCGACCGACATGAGGTCGGGCTGCACTTCCATGGCCTCGGAGCCGAACCAGGTGCCGAGCCGCCCGAAGCCGGTGATCACCTCGTCGGCGATCAGCAGCACGTCGTGGCGGTCGAGCACCTCGCGGATGGCGGGGAAATAGCCCTCGGGCGGGACGATGACGCCGCCCGCGCCCATGACCGGCTCGGCGATGAAGGCGCCGACGGTCTCGGGGCCCTCGGCCAGGATCAGGTCCTCGAGCTCCTGCGCGAGCCGCGCGGTGAAGGCGGCGTCGTCCTCCTCGGGCAGGCGGGTCCAGAGGTTGTGCGGCGCCGAGACGTGGCGGATCATCGGCAGCGGCAGATCGAAGCCCGCGTGCAGCCCGGGCAGGCCGGTCAGCCCGCCGGTCATCACCGTCACGCCGTGATAGCCCCGGTCGCGCGAGATGATCTTCTTCTTCTCGGGCAGGTCGCGGGCGTTGTTGTAATACCAGACCAGCTTGGCCTGGGTGTCATTGGCGTCCGAGCCCGAGCTGCCGAAGAAGATCTTCGAAAAGCCCGGGGGCGCCTTGGCCATGACCCGTTCGGCGAGCTGCGCCGCGGGTTCGGTCGCCATGGAGCTGAAGCCGTGGAAGTAGCTCAGCCCGCGCGCCTGGTCGGCCAGCGCATCGGCGATCCGCGCCCGGCCGTAGCCCGCGTTCACGCACCAGAGCCCGGCCAGCGCGTCGAGGTAGCGCTTGCCGGTGTCGTCGGTGATCCAGCAGCCCTCGGCGGCGCGGGCCATCATCACGCTGCCGCTCTGCTCGTGGGCATTGGCGGCGGTGAAGGGGTGGAAGACATAGGACCGGTCAAGGTCGCGGGTGTCGCTCATCTGCCTCTCTCCTCGCAGGTCTCGGCCAGTCATTGCGCGCGCATCGGGATGACGGCGGCGCCGGTCTGTTCCTTGTTGAGCCGCGCGCCGTTCTCGCCGGGCTCGAACAGATGCACCGCGTCGTTCTGCAGCCCGAGGCTCAGGACCTGGCCGACCTTGTGGCGGCTGCCGGCCTCGACCCGGGCGGTGATCCGGCTCCCTTCGGAGAGCTCCAGCGTCAGGATGGTCTCGTGGCCGGTGTTCTCGGCCAGGCGCACCGTGGCCTGGAGCGGCCCGCGGCCGATCTGGATGTATTCCGGGCGGATGCCCAGCACCGCCGGCCCGTCGGCCAGGTCGTCGCGGAACATCGCGCGGTCGATGGCGATCCGGTCGGGGCCGAGGATGAACGCGCCGCCCTCGACCCGGCCTTCGAGCTGGTTCATCGAAGGGGTGCCGATGAAGCTCGCCACGAAGCGGTTGGCGGGGCAGTTGTAGACCATCTCGGGGGTGTCGAACTGCTGCAGCCGGCCGCCGTGCATGACCGCGATGCGGGTCGCCATGGTCATCGCCTCGAGCTGGTCGTGGGTGACATAGACCATGGTCTTGCCGAGCCGGTGGTGCAGCTCGATCAGCTCGGCGCGCATGTAGCTGCGCAGCTTGGCATCGAGGTTCGACAGGGGCTCGTCGAGCAGGAAGACCTTGGGGTCGCGGACCAGCGCCCGGCCCAGGGCCACGCGCTGCTGCTGGCCGCCCGAGAGCTGCTTGGGCTTGCGGTCGAGCAGCGGCTCGAGCTGCAGTAGCTCGGCCGCCTGGCGCACCGCCGCCTCGCGCTCGGGACGCTTCACCCCGTGTTTCTTCAGGGGATAGGCGATGTTCTCCGCGACGGTCATATGCGGGTAGAGCGCGTAGCTCTGGAACACCATGGCGATGTCGCGCTTGCCGGGGGGCAGGTCGTTCACGCGGCGGTCGTCGATCGAGATCTCGCCCGAGGTCGGGAACTCCAGCCCGGCGAGGATGCGCAGCGTCGTCGACTTGCCGCAGCCCGAGGGGCCCAGGAGGGCGATGAACTCGCCCGCGGCGATCTCCATGTTCAGCTCCTCCAGCGCGGTGAAGGCGCCGAAGCTCTTGCGAACTTTGCTAAGGGTGACGTTGGCCAAGGTTTCCGTCCTTTATCCTTTGACCCCGCCGGCACCGAAGCCGGAGGTCAGATAGCTTTGCAGGAAGGCGAAGACGACGATGAGCGGCAGGCTCATCATCACCGACGCCGCCATGAGTAGGGACCATTCGATGTTGAAGGCGGAGATCAGCATCGACATGACGCCGGTGGTCAGCGGCGCGACCGCGTCGGAGTTCACCAGCACCAGCGCGTAGAGGTATTCGTTCCACGACAGGATGAAGGTGAAGAGCGCGGTCGAGATGATGCCGGGCAAAAGCTGCGGCAGGATCACGTCGCGAAAGGCGCCCATGCGGGTCGCGCCGTCGACGAGCGCGGCGGACTCGAGGTCCTTCGGCACGCCCTCCATGAAGGAGCGCAGCAGCCAGAGCGCATAGGGCAGCGCGAAGGTGGTATGCGCCAGGATCAGGCTCATCAGCGTGTTCGACAGGCCGATGGCGACCATCATCATGTAGAGCGGGATGATCAGCACCACCGAGGGCAGGAGGTAGGTGAAGAGCACCAGCATCGCCAGCGTCTCGCGCCCGCGGTAGTTGAAGCGCACCAGCGAATAGGCCCCGAGCGTGCCCAGCGAGACCACGAAGAGCGTCGTCGTGGTCGCCAGCACCACCGAGTTGCGGAAGTAGCGCAGGAAGGGCGTCTCGCTCAAAAGGCGCCAGTAGTGCTCGAAGGTGACGGTCTCGGGCAGCCAGGTCGGCGGGATGCGGAACAGCTCGGACTGCGGTTTCACCGAGGTGATGATCATCCAGAACAGCGGGAAGGCGATCAGCAGCACCAGCGACCAGGTGACCAGGTTCAGGATCAGATGTCTTGCGCGGGGCATGTCAGCTCTCCCGTCCGGTGCGGCGGATGTAGAGGATCATGAAGACCAGCATCACCAGCATCATGCCGACCGAATAGGCCGCCGCCTGGCCCATGCGGTTGAGCCCGAAGGCCTCCTGGTAGACCAGGAGCGACAGCGTCTGCGTCGAGGTGACGGGACCGCCGCCGGTCAGCAGGTACAGCAGGTCGAACTCCTTGAAGTCCCAGATCGCGCGCAGAAGGATGATCACCGTCAGGACCGAGCGGAGCTGCGGCAGGGTCACGTCGAAGAAGCGCGACACCGGGCCCGCGCCGTCGATGCGGGCGGCCTCGTAGAGGTGTTCGGGGATGGTCTGCAGCCGCGCCAGGACGGCGATCACCACGAAGGGGAAGTATTTCCAGGCGCCGACCAGGATCACCCCGATCATCGCGTTGGGCATCGAGCCCAGCCAATCAAGCGGCATGTCGATCACCCCGAGCTGCATCAGCCCGTGGTTCAGCGCGCCGTAGAGGTCGTTGAAGAGCCAGCGCCAGACCAGCACCGCGACCACCGTCGACAGGAAATAGGGAAACAGCACCAGCGACCGCGCCAGGCTGCGGAACCAGATGTTCTGGTGCAGAAGCAGCGCCAGCCCGACGCCGGCCAGGATCTGCAGGCTCAGCGTGCCCACCGTCCAGATCAGCGTGGTCCCGAGCGAGGACCAGAAGGCCTTCTGCGTCAGGAGCTTGGCGTAATTGTCCAGACCCACGAACTCGCCCTGGAGCGTCGGGGTGTAGATCGAGAAGAGGCTCAGATAGATCGCCGCGAGAAGCGGATAGACGATCACCAGCGAGAAGACGAGGATCGTCGGCGCGATGAGCACGACGCCCAGCCGGGCGTAGCGCCTCTCGAGCATCGGCGGATCAGTGGCGATGGCGGTCATGGCAGTCCTTGAGGAAAAGGGCAGAACGGGCGGTGCCGGGGAGAAGACGGCACCGCCCGCCGATCAGGGGAGGGGTTACCCGGCCATGATCTCTTCGATGCGGGCGGTGGTCTCGCCCAGGACCTGATCGACGTTCTCGTCGTTCAGGACCACGCGCTGCACCAGCTCGGCGATGACGCCGGAGTTGACCACCTCGCCGGCGCGGGTGTTCGGTTGGTGCGCGGTGCTTTCCCAGCCCAGGTTGAAGCCGTTCGCCGCGGCGCTCGACATCTTCTCGACCTCGTCCGAGTACTTCTGGATGATCTCGTTGTCCTGATAGGCGGGATCGCTGCCGATCGTGCGCAGGACCGGCAGGACATGGCCCGGGGCCGCGTGCAGCTGCTGGATGTAGCCCTCGGGGTCGAAGAGGAAGGCCGCGAACTGCTTGGTGACATCCATGTTCGGCGCGGCCTTCGGGATGAAGACCGAGGGGAAGTCGTTGAAGGTCCAGGGTTCGATATCGGCCGATTTCGTCGGGTAGAGGTCGCAGGTGACGCTGTCGGCGATGCCGGGGTTCTGGTTGTTGACGTTGATCAAGACCCGGCCGGTGTAGATCCCGGTGGCGCAGGCGCCCGAGACGAAGGCCGTCAGGCTGTCGCCCCAGGAGTAGTTGGTGGCGCCCGGCGGGCAGAACTCGCGCATGGCGCGGTAGAACTCGAGCGCGTCGCGGGTCTCCTGGCTGTCGATGGCGACCTGCAGGTCGGGGGTGAAGACCTGGCCGCCGGCCTGGTGGATGACGCCGATGAAGATCAGCGAGGTCATCGAGTTGCGGCCGTAGGGCAGGGGCGCGCCGTAGATGCCGTTGCCCTGCATCTTGCCCACCGCCGAGAGAAGCTCGTCCCAGGTGCGCGGGTTCTTGTCGATCCCGGCCTGTTCCATCAGGTCCTTGCGCAGCCAGATGACATTGGCCGCCGAGTTGCCGATCGAGGTGCCGGCGTATTGACCCTCGTCGATCTCGTAGATGCGGTTCACGCCGTCGTAGAACTTGTCCGGCCCGATCATATCGATCACGTCGTTGAAGGGCTCCAGGAGGCCGTTGCGCCAGTAGTTGGAGACGGCGAAGCTCGGCAGGTGGGTGACCACGTTGGGCACGTCGCCCGAGGCGAAGGCCGCGGCGAGCTGCGGGGCGTAGCCCTCGTCCGAGGTCTTCTCGAACACGACTTTGACGTTCTCGTGCAGCGCCTCGAAGTTCCGGATCTGGGTTTCATAGGCCGCCAGCTGTTCCGGCGAGGACTGCGGCGACCACCAGCGGATCGTCACCTGTTCCTGGGCGCGGATGCGCTGCGGCATCATCGCCGTCGCGCCGGCCGCGGCCATGCCGGCCAGCACCGTCCGGCGCGGCAGGCCCGTCTGCATCTTCTTGGTAAGGGTCATTGAGATTCTCCCGTTGGCAATGTTCGTATATCGAACATATGTTCGAAATATGGATCACCCGAACGCGAGTCCGCAAGCTTTTTTTGTTCTTTTGACAATATGACGGTATCTTCCGTTCAAGTTTTGAAGCTGCTAGTTCGCAGTGCAACAATCAGGAAGCGAGAGTATGGGTAAAACCGGCAGCAAGAGCTCCGTCATCGTCGACAGCGAAAAGCGCCTCGGCACCGTCGATCCCGAAGCCTCCGACGACCAGGACAAGCTCTCGAGCCGGGATTTCGTCAGTTCGCTCTCGCGGGGGCTGTCGATCCTGTCCTCCTTCAGCCGCACCTCGCGCAAGATGACCCTGAGCGAGGTCGCCGCCGAGACCGAGATGAGCCGCGCCACCGCGCGCCGCTTCCTGCTGACGCTGGTGAAGGAAGGCTATGTCGTCACCGACGGCAAGCTCTTCGACCTGACGCCCAAGGTCCTGGACCTGGGCTTCTCAGTGCTCTCCAAGATCGGCATCTGGGACCGCGCGCGCCCCTTCATGGAGCGGCTCTCGGACCAGACCGGCGAAAGCTGCACGGCGGCGATCCTCGACGGGCTCGACGTGGTCTATGTGGCCGGGGTGCAGGCGCATAACATCATCTCGGTGGGCATCACCATCGGCAGCCGCCAGCCGGCCTTCTATACGGCCAACGGCCGGGTGTTGCTGGCCGCCCAGCCCGAGGAGAACTGGGACGGCATCATCGCCAATGCCCGCTTCGTGCCGCTGACCGCGCAGAGCGTGACCAACAAGGCCGAGTTCCGCGACATCCTCGCCGAGGTCCGCGAGAAGGGCTTTTCGCTGGTCGACCAGGAGCTCGAGGACGGGCTTCTGTCGATCGCGATCCCGTTGAAGTATCGCTCGGGCGTGCTGGCGGGGTCGATCAACATCGCGGTCCCCTCGATCCGCGCGACGCGGGAGACGATGCTGGAGACCTACCTGCCGAAGCTGCGCGAGACCGCGGAGCAGATCCAGGAGTCGCTGGCGCATTGAGGCGGGGGCTTGGCTCTGGTGAGCTGTGAAGTGAAGGCGGGTCGGGCGCGAACCTGACCTCAAGCCTCATCGCTCCCGGCACGCCCCCGACGTTCCCTCGACGCGGCACCACCTAACCCCGCGCCCCCTTGCGCCCGAATAGCACCGAAGGTGCCGGGCGCGCGCCGGACCGGCCCGATGGGCCGGCGCTCCTTGGGGTGGCGTGCCTAGTTCCCAGCTCGTCCTGACCTTGCTGCCATAAAGCGCCTCGCTCAGAGGTCAGCAGCGCCGGCCCCCGGTCCGGCGCGCGCCCTCTGTTGAGGCGGGTTGCGAGGGGGGCTTGTGGGGTGGTTGGGTCTTGGGGCCCTATGGGTTTCTTAGTTTCTAGGCCGCTAGGGTGCCGGATGGCTGAGGCTCCGGGCTTCAGGGGCCTCTAGGTTTCCGGAGCTATTCGGCCCACGACCTCAATGCCGGGAAACCTCACCACGCACCGGGATCCCCCGCGCCCTCAATCCCACCGCCCAAGCCAACCCTCACGCCCCAAGGGCCCCCAGTCGGCGCTCGGCACCCCTCACCCCCGCCAGCGCGCCGGGCTGTAGGGCGCCGCGTCGATCGGCACCTCGCCCCCAAGCGCCAGGGCCGCGGCGCTCTGGCCGACCACCGGCCCCAGCGTATAGCCCGCGTCGCCGGGCAGGGCGAGGTGGATGCGGCTTCCCGCCTCGAGCGGCCCGATCGTCGCCTTGCCGTCCACCGGCGTGTTGTAGCCCGCCCAGGTCCGCAGCACTCTCAGCCCGCCGATCCCCGGCGCGATCCGGGCGGCGAGCGCCACATTGCCCAGAAGGCTCTCCTTGCGGATGCCGGGCGCGCCCGCGCCCTCGGCCAGCCGGGCCTCCCAGCCGCCGCCGATCACCACCTGGCCCGAGCGGAACTGCTTGAGCGTGATCGGCCGCTCGGCGTGCTGCACGAGGTGGTGGATCTCATAGGCGCCGGCCTCGGTGATGTTCATGTGCAGCGGCTCGGGCGGGGTCGGGATACGAACAGCCGTGCTCGCCAAGAGCGCCGAGGTGCCCCAGGCGGTGGCCAGGAGGATCTGCCCCGCCGCGTGCCGCCGGGTGCCAAGCGCCGCCGGCGCGGCGCCGTCCTCCAGCGCGGTGATCCGGTCGCGGCGGATCTCCACGCCCGCGCGCTCCAGCGCGGCGCGCATCTTGCGGTTGGCCACCAGCGGGTTGAGCTTGCCCTCGTCGCGGCAAAGCTCGGCGCCGATGACCTCCTCCGAGAGCCAGGGCGCCATGCGGTGCAGCGCGTTGTGGCCCAGGATCTCCACGTCGAGACCCTTGGCGCGCTCGCGCTCGGCCTTCTCCTCGAGAAAGGCGAGCTGCGCCTCGCTTTCGGCCAGCATCAGCCCGCCCTCGCGGGTCAGCTCCACCCCGCCCAGCTCGGCGTCGAGCGCCTCCCAGGCCTTCACCGCCGACAGATACAGCGGCAGCGAGCTTTCCAGGTTCTCCGCCAGATGCGGGTTCAGCCGCAGGAAGCGGCTCTGCATCTGCACGTGCAGGCTGCCGGCATTGGCGGTGGAGCCCGCGTTCAGGCCCAGGTCGACCAGCGCCACCCGGGCGCCCGCGCGCGCGGCGGAAAGGGCGGCGCATTGCCCGGTGATGCCGCCGCCGACGACCAGGAGGTCGGGCCTAGCCATCGGTCTCCTCCGCAAGCAGGGCCTCGGCGGCGGTGATCGTGGCGATGTCGACGGGTTTGATCGGCACGCGCGGGGCAAAGTAGGACAGATCGCCCATGGGCGTGCCGCGCCGCCGCGCCATGAGCCCGGCCAAGGCGGGCGCGCAATAGCGGCCCTGGCAGCGGCCCATGCCGATGCGGGTGGCGCGTTTCAAGGCGCCGATGTCATGCGGGTCGTCGGAGAGCGCGGCGTCGAGTGCGGCTTTCTCCACCTCCTCGCAGCGGCAGACCAGGGTCTCGGGCGCGGCCTCCTCGAGCGGCGGGGCGGGGCTGTCGTAGACCCGCCAGAGCGCGTCCTGGAAGGCGCGGTGCCGGGCCAGCGTCGCGGCCTCTCCGGCGCTGGGGCCCGGGCCGCCCGCCGCCGCGCGGCCCGCGATCCGGCCTTCGAGCGCGGCCGCCGGCGCGCCGCCCAGCCCGCAGCAGTCGCCCACCGCGTAGACCCCGGCGATCGAGGTCCGGCAGTCCGGTGCGCGCTCGGGGCGGAGCTGGTCGAAACGCGCGTCATAGGTCATCGCGCAGTCGAGCAGGCGCAGGATCTCGTTCTGGGGCTGGAAGCCGTAGTTCAGGCAGACCGCGTCGGCGGTGATCCGGCCGCTGTGCCGGCCCTGTTCGTAATGCACGAGAAGCCCGCCCGCGGGCGCGGCCTCGATCCGGGTCGGGCGCAGGTCGTGGCGGGGCGCGATGCCCTGCCGTTTCAGCCCGGCCAGCATCGAGAGGCCCTTGCGCGCCAGCCCCGGGTCGCGGCGCATCATGGCAAGGCTCGCCAGGGGCCGCCGCCAGGGCGCCGGGGCGCTTTCGCCCAGTAGCGGGATCTCGGCCCCGCCCTCGGCCAGCTCCAGCGCCACCTGGGCCACCAGGGGGCCATTGCCGAAGAGCGCCACCCGCGCGCCCGGCAGCGCGCCGTAGCTGCGCCAGAGCGTCTGCGCCGCGCCCACGGTCATCACGCCGGGCAGGGTCCAGCCGGGGATCATCGCCGGGCGCTCGTAGGCCCCGGTCGCCACGATCAGCGCGCCGGGGCGGATGGCATAGACCGACGAGGGGTCGGCGGCGAGGATCTCGGGCCCGTCGAAGGCGCCCCAGACGGTGACCTCGGGCAGGATGGTGACCCCGGCGTCGCGGGCGCGGGCGACCAGCGCCTGGCCTTCGGCCTGCTGGGCGTCGAGCGGCGCGGCCTCGGGCCGGGCGGATTGCTTGAAATACTGACCCCCGGGCACCTTGCGCTCGTCCAGCAGGACCACCTCGGCGCCGGTCTCGCGGGCGGCGATGGCGGCGAAAAGCCCGCCCGCGCCGCCGCCCACCACGAGGACGCGCGGGGTGAGCCGATGCGCGCTGCGGCTGACCGCGGGCGGGGCGGTCAGGGCAGGGCGCGCAGGCTGCGGGGTAACTGCCATGCCGGGCGCCGCGGCGGTCATGCAGGCGCGCTGGTTCGGGCGTCCGTCGACGCTGACCAGGCAGTCCTGGCAGACGCCCATGCCACAGAAGATGCCGCGAGGCTTGCCTTTTTCGGTCTCGCGGAAGCCCCGGACGCCGGCCTCGGTCAGCGCCGCGGCAAGCGAGCTGCCGGGCGCACAGGAGACCTCCTGCCCGTCGAAGGTGAAGCTGATGCGGTCCAAGGCTCAGGCCTCCTTCAGGATGGCGCGGCGGGCGCGCAAAAGATCCGCCAGCGCGCGCTCGCGCCAGGCCCGGCGGGCGGGCAGCTGGTCCTCGGGCAGGAGCGCCCTGCGCGCCGCCTCGACCCGGTCAACCAGCGCCGGGGGCCAGTCGGGATGGGTCTCGCCGCGCGCCCGTCCGATGGCGGCATAGGCCGGGCCCAGCCGCTCGGCATGGCCGCGCACGCCGCCTTTCGTGTTCAGATCCGCCGTCTCGAAGGGCCCCGAGAGCGCCCAGCGGGGGCCGAGCCCGTCGCGCACCAGCCGGTCGAGCCCGGCGACATCCACCACGCCTTCCTCGACCAGCCGGTAGGCCTCGCGCAGGAGCGCGGACTGCAGGCGGTTGAAGACAAAGGCGGGCAGCTCCTGGCCCAGCACCACCGGGTCGAAGCCGGCCTCGGTGAAAAGCTCCGCCGCGCGGGACAGGCTCTCGGCCGCGGTGCCGGGGGCGGGGACCAGTTCGAGGACGCGGATCAGGCTCGGCGGGTTGGCGGGATGGGCGACAAGCGCGCGGCGCTGCGCCTCGGGCGCGGGCAGGATCGCCGAGATCGGGATCGCCGAGGAGGTCGTGGCCAGAAGCGTGTCGGCGCCGCTGCGCGACAGGAGGTCGGCGAAGATCGCGGATTTGACCTCGGTCTTCTCGGGCCCGGCCTCGAGGACCAGCGCGGCCTCGATGCGCGGAGGCAGGTCGGCGATGATCTGCACGCCCTCGAGCCCGCCGACGGGCAGCTCGGCGCGGGCCATGGCCTCGGCCTGGCGGGCCAGCCCCGCGGGTGCGGCCTCGCGGGCGCGGGCGTCGGGATCGCAGATCGTGACCGCCCAGCCCGCCGCGGCACAGGCCGCCGCGAAGCCGAGCCCGATGGGGCCTGCGCCGAGGATCAGGACGGAGGGAGCGTCTGGCATTTTGTCTGGCCTTCGGGTGTTCGTTATGTGAACATTTGTGCGAAATATGCGTCGCCGTCAACCGAGGCGCAGGGGAAAAGGGTGAGTCATGCTGGCAGGAAAGACAATACTTGTGACCGGGGCCTCGAAGGGCATCGGCCAGGCCATCGCGCGCGAGCTGGGCGCCCAGGGCGCGCGGGTGGTGGCGCATTACGGCGGCGACCGCGCCGGGGCCGAGGCGGCCATCGCGGGGCTGCCCGAGGGGCAGGGGATCGCGCTTTCCGCCGACCTAGCGGCGGAGGGCGGGGCCGACCGGCTCTTCGCCGACACGCTGGCGGCGGTGGGGCGGCTCGACGGCTTCGTGAACAACGCCGCGGTGATGCGTTTCGACGGCGGCATCGACGACGGCGACGACGCCTGGGAGCGGATCTGGGCCGAGACCTTCCAGGTCAATGTCTTCGCCGCCGCGCGGCTCCTGCGGCTGGCGGTGCGCCACTTCCGCGACACCGGCGGCGGCGAGATCGTCGGCATCTCGAGCTGGGCCGCGCAGAAGGGCGTCACCAACCCGCGCACCATCGCCTATGCGGCCTCCAAGGCGGCCTTCAAGGCGGCGCTGCAGACCGTGGCGACGGGCCATGCACGCGACCGGATCGGCACCTATATCATCGCGCCGGGCGTGGTCGACACGCAGATGTCGCGCGATTTCGCCGAAAGCCAGGGCGGCCGCGCGGTGGTCGAGGACCGGCTGGTCATGGGGGAATTCGTGCCGCCCTCGGACATCGCGACGCTGGCGGCCTTCTGCCTCTCGGGGCGGTGCCGGCATCTCTCGGGGGCGACGCTGGACGTGAACGGGGCGAGCTACATCCGCTGAGGCGGGCGCGGGGGCAGGGCGCCCCCGAAAGGCCCAATGACAAAGCGCCGGCCCGGGGCATCGGGCCGGCGCTGTCTTTTCCGCGGGCGCACAGAACGCGCCCCGCGCAGAAGCCGCACCTTCACACACCGGGCCACGCGGGCGGGTGCTCCCGCGCGGCCCGGCGCTGCCCGAGGGGCTCAGGAGGCCAGCTTCAGGTAGAAGGCATAGAGCTTCGGCAGGATCGAGGCGGGCTCGGGATGCCCCAGCGCCTCGGCGGCGTGATAAGGCCAGGCGGGATCGCGCAACAGCCCGCGCGCCAGCGACACCAGGTCCGCCTTGCCCTCGGCGACGATCGCATTGGCCATGACCGGATCGGTGATCATGCCCACCGCCATGGTCGGCAGCCCGGTCTCGGCGCGGATGCGCTCGGCGAAGGGCACCTGGAAGCCGGGCACCGGCTTCTGTTCGGCAAGCCGCATGCCCGCCGGGATGCCACCGCCCGAGGCGTCGAGCAGGTCGACGCCGACCTCCTTCAGCGCCGCCGAGAGCGCCACGCTGTCATCGAGCGTCAGCCCGCCGCCCTCGCCGTCGACGCAGGAGGCGCGGTAAAGGACCGGGGTCTCGGCCGGCACCGCGTCGCGGATCGCGCGGGCGACCTCGATGGGCAGGCGCATCCGGCCTTCGAGCGTGCCGCCATAGGCGTCGCTGCGGCGGTTGGAATAGGGCGACATGAAGCTGTGCAGCAGGTAGCCATGGGCGCCGTGGATCTCCACGCCGTCGAAGCCCGCCGCCAGCGCCCGCCGCGCGGTCGCCGCGAAATCCGCGACGATCGCCTCGATCTCGGGCAGCTCCAGCGCCTTCGGGACATGCCAGCCCTCGCGCGCGGGCACCGCCGAGGGGGCGTAGGTCTGCCAGGGCGGCTCGCTGCTTGCGGGATCGAGCGGGCCGCCGCCGTCCCAGGGCCGCATGGTCGAGGACTTGCCGCCCGCGTGGTTGATCTGGGCGAAGACAGGGATGCCCTCGCGCCGGTAGAGCGCGGTGATCGGCTTCCAGGCCGCGACCTGGGCGTCGTTGTAAAGCCCGGTGCAGCCGGGGCTGATGCGGCCCTCGGGGCTGATGCCGGTCGATTCCACGATCGCGCCCCCCAGCCCGGCGGTGGCATAGCGCCCGTGATGGGCGCGGTGCCAATCGTTGGGCAGCCCGTCGATGGCCTGGTACTGGCACATCGGCGCCATGACCACGCGGTTGCGGAAGGTGACGCCGCGCAGCGAGAAGGGGGTGAAGAGAGGCAGTTCGCTCATGCGGCCTTGCTTTCCAGTTCGTCCATCAGGCGGTCCATCTCGTCCATGATGCCCTTGAGCTTGGCCGCGCGGGCCTCGCCCTCGGCGCCGAGCGCGGCGAACTGCGTGAGCGGCGGGCGCACGTCGCCCACCGGGTAGCCCGCCGCCGCCGCCAGCGCCTTGGAGTAGCACTGGTGCCCATAGGTCGGATGGCCCTCGGCGATGGTGTGTTCGATCACGGTGATATGGCGCTGGATGCGCTTGGCGTCCTCGATCCGGCCGGCCTCGAGCATCTCCCAGATCCGGGTGGAGGCGCGCGGGATGTAGTTGCCGAAGGGGTTCACGTAGCCCTTGGCACCCAGGAGGAAGCTCTCGACGATGCGCTCGCCGGCGAAGACGTTCATCACCCCGTCGGTCTCCTCGACGATGTCGTAGACTCGGGCGACATCCATCGAGGCTTCCTTGATGTAACGCACCGTGTCGAAGGTCCGGGTCAGGCGCCCGACCAGCTTGGCCGACATGTCGACATTGGAGGTGAAGGGGTTGTTGTAAAGCATGATCGGCAGCCCGCAGGTGGCGGTGATGCCATCATAGTAGCCCAGGATCTCGTCCTCGGTGGGGGTGTAGTAATAAGGCGGGATGATCATCAGCCCGTCGGCCCCGGCGGCCTCGGCCTCGCGGGCGTAGCGCGCGGCGGTCGGCGTATGGGCGTTGGAGGCACCCACCAGCACGTCGATCCGGCCCGCCACATGGGCCACGCTGTCCTCGACATAGGCCGCGCGCTCGGCGTCGGTCAGGGTCAGGAACTCGCCCGTGGTGCCCAGCAGGATCACCCCCGGCACGCCCTGGGCGATCTGCCAGTCGAGGAAGCGGCGGTTCGCCTCGAGGTCGACGGCGCTGCCATCGGCGGTGAAGGGGGTGACGTTGACGGAATAGCTTCCGCGGAACTCTTTCATGTCTCTCTCCGGCGCGGGGGGGTCAGAGGGCGGCCCAGCCGGCCTCGGCCAGGATGGCGTGGCTGGCGATGATGTCGCCGTCGGGGTCGACGCCGGGCAGGTTGGCGTCGGTGATGATCTCGAGCACGGTCATCTTGTCGTAGCCGATGTCCTGCAGCGCCTCGAAGGAGGGCTTCACGTCGACGATGCCGGTGCCGAGCTTGTCGTGCTTGAAGACATCCGCCGGCGTGTCCGAAAGGTGCACGTTCTCGACCAGGTCGCCCAGCATGCGGATCGCGGCGGCGGCGTCCTCCTGGATGTAGACCGAGTTGCAGACGTCGAAGTTCACCCCGATGTCGCCGATCATGCCGCAAAGCTCCTTCATGTCCTCGGCCGAGGGGCGGTGGGTGAAGGGCACGTTCTCGAGAAGGATGCGCACGCCGGTGTCCTTGGCATGGGCCACCACCGCCTGGGCGCTTTCCACGAACCATTCGTCGAGCCAGGCCTTCGGCGGGTCGATCAGCCCGCCGTAGACGCCGGGGATCATCACCACATAGGGACAGTTCAGCTCGGCCGAGAGGTCCACCGCCTCGAAGTAGCGGTCGAGCGTGTATTGCCGCATCAGCCGGTCCGGGGCGTTGGGGTTGTTGTCGATCAGCGGGTAGCAGAAGCTGGTGATCTCGCAGCCCTCGCCGTCGAGCCAGGACTTGTAGGCGCGCCGGTCATCGCCGCTCATATCAGCAGGCCAGGTGTGCGGCGGGAAGATCATCTGTTCGAACTTGCGGTAGCCGAGCTCGTGCAGATGCTTCAGCGCGTCGAGCCCGGACATGGAATAGAGGAAGGGAAAGGTGCTCGCGGCGACCTGCAGTTCGGCCATTTGGGGATCTCCTGTCGGACAAATTGAACTGTTCATTATGCGGACAAAAGTTAGTATATCGGACAAAAGTTCGGATTCAACGGGATTCTGATCCATGCCGAGATTCGACCTGGCCGTCATCGGCGGCGGGCTAGCAGGCAGCGCCACGGCCTATTTTGCCGCCCGCGCGGGCGCGCGCGTGGCGCTGATCGAGCGGCGCGACGTGAACCTCGGGGCTTCGGGGTCGAACGCGGGCTCGATCCACGCGCAGATCCCCTTTGATCCCTTCCGCAGCCTCGGCGCCGACTGGGCGCGGCGCTTCTCGGCGACGCTGCCGCTGTTCCGCGCCTCGATCGCCCGCTGGGCCGAGCTCGAGCAGGAGCTGGGCGGCGACCTGGGGCTGGTGCGCAGGGGCGGGCTCATGGTGGCGGGCTCCGAGGCGGACCTGCGGGCGCTCGAGGTGAAGGCCGGGATCGAGCGGGCGGCGGGGCTCGAGGTCGACCTCTGGTCGGCCACGGAGCTGGCCGAGCGCGCGCCCTTCCTGGCCCCCGGCATGGTCGGCGGCGCCTTCTGCCCGATCGAGGGCAAGGCCGATCCCTTCAAGGTCGCGCCGCTCTTCGCCAAGCGCGCGGTGGAGGCGGGCGCCCGGCTCATCCGCGACGCCCATGTCAGCGCGATTTCGCCAGGGCAGGGCGGCTTCACGCTGACCACGACCGCGGGCGAGATCCGCGCCGAGAAGGTGGTGAACGCCGCCGGGGCCCATGCCGCCGACGTGGCGCGGCTGGTGGGGGTCGAAGTGCCGATCGAGGCCCATGCCATCCAGGTCGCGGTGACCGAGCGGCGCCCGCCGATCCTGCCCTGGCTTCTCTATTTCACCGACGAGAAGCTGACGCTGAAACAGGCCAGGGAGGGCGGCTTCCTGATCGGCGGCGGCTGGCCCGCGCGGCTGCGCGGCAGCCCGGTGGTCGATCACCGCTCGATGATCCGCAACCTCGCGCTGGCGGCGAAGCTGGTGCCCGCGGTGGCCGGCGTGGAGATCCTGCGCAGCTGGGCCGCCATGGTGAACGGCACCCGCGACTGGCGCCCGATCCTGGGCGAGGTGCCGCAGGTGCCGGGCTTTTTCCTGAACCTCTTTCCCTGGATGGGCTTCACTGCCGGGCCCGCGGTCTCCGAGGCGATCGCGGCCCTGGCGCTGGGCGAAGAGCCCAAGGTGGACCTGACGCCCTTCGCGCTGTGAGCGGGCGTGACAGAAGGTCGTTGCCTGCACGCGGTAAGTGCGCTATGCGAACATAAGTTCACATAATAGCATTGCTTCGCAAAATGAGGTGCGTGATGGAGATGTCGGAACTGCGCGTCGAGGCCAATCTGATCGACGGGCGCTGGTGCGGCGCCGAGGATGGCGGCACCCTCGAGGTCACCGATCCCGCCAGCGGCGCGGTGATCGGCACCGTGCCCAACAGCGGCACCGAGGAGACCCGCCGCGCCATCGCCGCCGCCCATCGCGCCTTCCCCGCCTATGCCGCGAAAAGCGTCGCCGAACGGGCCGAGCTGATGCGCGCGCTGCACCGCGAGATCGTCGCCCATGCCGACGCGCTTGCCGCGCTTCTGACCGCCGAACAGGGCAAGCCCCTGGCCGAGGCCAAGGCCGAGGTGCTGTCCTCGGCGGCCTACGTCCTCTGGTTCGCCGAGGAGGTCCGCCGCGCCCGGGGCGAGGTGATCCCCGCGGCAGTGCCGGGCCGCAAGCTTCTGACCACGCGCCATCCGGTCGGCGTGGTGGCGGCGATCACGCCCTGGAATTTCCCCTCCTCGATGCTGGCCCGCAAGCTCGGCCCGGCGCTGGCGGCGGGCTGCACCGTGGTGGTGAAGCCGGCCTCGGCCACGCCCTACAGCGGGCTTGTCTGGGGGCTTCTGGCCGAACGCGCGGGCTTTCCGCCGGGCGTGGTTAACATCGTGACCGGCTCGGCCCGGAAGATCGCCCAGGCGATCATGGACAGCCCCGAGGTGCGCAAGCTGACCTTCACCGGCTCCACTGAGATCGGCAAGGAGCTGATCCGCGGCGCCGCCGACACGGTCAAGACGGTCTCCATGGAGTTGGGCGGCAACGCGCCTTTCATCGTCTTCGACGACGCCGACCTCGATGCGGCGGTCGAGGGCGCGATGATCGCCAAGTTCCGCAACGCCGGGCAGACCTGCATCTGTTCGAACCGGGTCTACGTGCAGGCGGGCATCTATGACGCCTTCGTCGCGCGGCTGGCCGAACGCGCGGCCTCCATGAAGGTCGCCCCGGGCCAGGAGCCGGGCGCCGAGCAGGGCCCCATGGTCGACGCCCAGGCGCTGGCCAAGATCGAGGAGCTGGTCGCCGACGCGGTCTCGGCGGGCGGCCGGGTGCTGACCGGCGGCGCGCGCCACGCCCGCGGCGGGCTCTTCTACGCCCCCACGGTGATCGCCGATGCGACGCCCGAGATGCGCGTCACCCGCGAGGAGATCTTCGGTCCCGTCGCCCCGGTCTACCGCTTCGAGACCGAGGAGGAGGCGCTGCGCCTGGCCAATGACACCGAATACGGGCTGGCGGCCTATGCCTATACCCGCGACCTCGCCCGGACCTTCCGGCTGCAGGACGGTCTGGAATACGGGCTGATCGGCATCAACGAGGTGCTGATCGTCTCGCCCGAGGTGCCTTTCGGCGGGCTGAAACAGTCCGGGCTGGGCAAGGAAGGCGGCTGGCAGGGCCTCGATGACTACCTCGAGACGAAATACACCTGCATCGGCGGTCTCGCGTAATTTTCGCACATAAGTTCGTATAGTAAAAATCTCTGGACCGAATCTGAGAGGTCCATTAAAAAAGTTTTACTGAGAGAGGGCGGACTGAACCGCCCCGCGAAATCAGACGCGCCGCACCCTCCGTGCGCCGCCATTGTCCAACAAGGAGACCTTCCATGCGTCCATGGATGCCCGGCGCGCTGTGCGCCGCGCTGCTGGCGGCTGCGCCGCTGTCAGCGCAAGACGTTCTGACCATCGGGGTGCGGTCCGAGGCCAGTTCCCTCGATCCGCATTGGACCCAGCTGTCCGCCGACCTGCAGGTGCAGGAGCATATCTTCGAGAAGCTCGTGGCGCTCGACAGCGCCTCGCAGCCGGTGCCCGGGCTCGCGGTCTCCTGGGAGCCGCTCGACGAGACCACCTGGGAGTTCAAGCTGCGCGAGGGCGTGCGCTGGCACGACGGCGAAAGCTTCACCGCCGACGACGTGATCTTCACCTTCGACCGGCTGAAGGGCGGCATTTCCGGCGCGCCCGCCTCGCCGGCCTTCCAGCTCGACAAGGGCTCGAAGTCCTGGGAGAAGATCGACGATTACACCATCCATATCACCACCGACGGGCCTTATCCGACCGTCGCCGAGGACCTCGCGATGCTGCCCATCGTGGCCGAGCACGCGGCCCGCGGCGTCACGGAATCGGTGGATTTCAACTCCGGCCAGGCGGCGATCGGCACCGGGCCCTTCCTCTTCGAGGAATACAGCCCCGGCAGCCGCGTCACGGTGACGAAGAACCCCGACTGGTGGGGCGGTGAGGTCGCCTGGGACCAGGTCGTCTTCCGCCCGGTGACCCAGGACGCCTCGCGGCTCGCGGCGCTCCTGAACGGCGACGTCGACATCATCGACTACCCGCCCACCGTGGACCTGCCGCAGCTCCGCGAGGATCCCGATTTCACCGTCTCGACGATCCCCTCGGACCGGCTGATCTACCTGATGCCGGGCTACAAGCACGTCGAGCCCTTCATCACCGACAATGACGGCGAGGTCATGGTGCCGAACCCGCTGCGCGACTGGCGCGTGCGCAAGGCGCTGAGCCTGGCGGTCAACCGCGAGGCCATCCGCGACCGGATCATGGGCGGCGCCTCCTTGCCGGCCAAGAACATCGTGCCGCCGGGCTTCTTCGGCTACGTCGAGGAGCTCGAGGCCGATCCCTATGACCCCGAGGCGGCGCAGGCGCTGCTGGAAGAGGCCGGCTACGGCGAGGGCTTCCGCATCACGCTGCACGGTCCGAACGACCGCTACATCAACGACGCCCGCATCCTCGAGGCGGTCGCCCAGATGTGGAGCCGCGTGGGCATCACCACCGAGGTCGACGCCATGCCGCGCAACATCTTTTTCTCGCGGCTGATCCGCGGCGACGAGCTGTCGATGCCGGGCTTTGACGTGCCCGAGTTCTCCATGTCGATGACCGGCTGGGGCACCGTGGCGGGCGAGGCGACCTATACGGTCTCCGGCACGCTCGAGACCTACAACGCCGCGACCGGCGGCGGGAACGGCAACTTCGGGCGCTATTCCAACCCCGAGATCGACGCCCGCTCGGTCCTGGCCAAGCGCACCATCGACCCCGACACCCGGCGCGGCATCCTGCAGGAGGCGATCCGCATCGGCATGGCCGACTACGCCTACATCCCGCTGCACTTCCAGGTGAACAACTGGGCGATGCGCGCGGGCCTCGAGCACCAGCCGCGCACCAACGAGCGCACGCTGGCCACCGAGATCAGCCGCGTCGACTGATCGAAACCGAAGGACGAGGCGAAGAGCATGGCGGAGTTCATCATCAGGCGCGCGTTGCAGGCCCTTCTGGTCCTGCTCGTGATGACCCTTCTGGTGTTCTTCGGCGTGAACGTGATCGGCAACCCGGTCTATATCTTCGCCTCGTCCGAATGCGACCAGGCCTGCCTGACGGCGATCATCGAGGACCTGGGCCTCGACCGGCCGATCTGGCAGCAATATCTGACCTTCCTCGGCAACCTCCTGCAGGGCGACCTCGGGAAAAGCTTCACCCATGGCATCCCGGCGCTGGCGCTGATCTTCGAGCGGCTGCCGGCGACGCTGGAGCTGGCCTTCGCGGCGCTGGTGCTGGCGCTCGGCGCGGGGCTGCCCTTGGGCATCTACGCGGGGCTCCGCCCCGAGGGCTGGGGCGCAAAACTCATCATGGCCTTCTCCATGGTGGCCTTCTCGCTGCCGGTCTTCTGGATCGGGCTGATCATGATCCTGGTCTTCTCGGTGCAGCTGGGCTGGATGCCCTCGGTCGGGCGCGGCGAGACGGTGGACCTCGGCGGGCTGGAGCTGAGCTTCCTGACGCTCGACGGGCTGCACCACCTGGTCATGCCGGCGCTGACGCTGTCGCTGATCATGATGGCCATGGTGATCCGGCTGGCCCGGGCGGGCATGCGCGAGGTGCTGTTCTCGGATTACATCAAGTTCGCCCGCGCCAGCGGCATCCGCGAAAGCCGCATCCTCGGGGTGCATGTGCTGAAGAACATCCTCATTCCCATCGTCACCGTGCTGGGCATGGAGTTCGGCGGCGTCATCGCCTTCGCGGTGGTGGTCGAGTCGATCTTCAGCTGGCCCGGTGTCGGCAAGATGCTGATCGACGCCATCGCGGTGCTCGACCGGCCGCTGATCGTCGCTTACTTGATCTTCGTCGTCTTCATGTTCGTGATTCTGAACCTCTTGGTCGACATCCTCTACTCGGTGCTTGATCCGCGCATCCGCTTCGGAGGGCAGGAGCGATGAGCGGCGCCCGTCCCATGGCGCCCGCGGGCTCGGCCCGCGACCTCGCGGCGCGCTTCCTCGCCGATCCCGGCGCGGCCCTCGCGCTGGCGGTCTTCCTGGGCTTCTGCCTCCTGGGGTTTGGGGCGCCGCTCTTCGCGCCGCAGAACCCCTATGACCTGACCCAGGTCGACATCCTCGACAGCCTGATGCCGCCCGGCTCCGAAAGCTTCACCGGCATGACCTATTGGCTCGGCACCGACGGGCAGGGGCGCGACATGCTTTCGGCGATGCTCTACGGCATCCGCATCTCGCTGATCGTGGGGCTCTTGTCGGGGCTGCTGGCGCTGGCCTTCGGCACGCTCGTCGGGCTCACCGCCGCCTACCGGAGAGGCTGGGTCGACACGCTCCTGATGCGCATCGTCGATCTGCAGCTCAGCTTTCCGACCATCCTCGTGGCGCTGATCCTCTTGGTGATCCTGGGGCGCGGGGTGGACAAGATCATCTTCGCGCTGGTGGTCGTGCAATGGGCCTATTTCGCCCGGACGGTGCGCGGCGTGGCGCTCGTGGAAAGCGCGCGGGAATATGTCGACGCGGCGCGGGGGCTCCGGCTCGGGGGCCTGCGCATCCTCTTCGGGCACATCCTGCCCAACTGCCTGCCGACCATGCTGGTCGTGGGCACCATGCAGATGGCCATGGCGATCTCGCTCGAGGCGACGCTGTCCTTCCTGGGGCTCGGGCTGCCGCCGACGCGGCCCTCGCTGGGCCTCCTGATCGCCAACGGCTTCGACTACCTGCAATCCGGCCGCTACTGGATCTCGGTCCTGCCGGGGCTGGTGCTTCTGGCCATCATCATCAGCGCCAACGTCCTGGGCGACCGGCTGCGCGATGTGCTCAATCCGAAACTCTGAGGGGGCCATGGCACCGGTTCTGGACCTGAAAGCGCTGAACACCGGCTTCTTCACCGCCGCCGGAGAGATCCCGGCCCTGCGCGACGTCTCCTTCTCGCTCGGCCGGGGCGAGATCCTGGGGCTCGTGGGCGAAAGCGGTTCCGGCAAGTCGCTGACCGGCTTCTCGATCACCCGGCTGATCGCCGCACCGGGGCGGGTCACCGGCGGCGAAGTGCTGCTGCACGGGCAGGACCTGCTGCGCCTCGGCCCCGAGGCGATGCGGCGGGTGCGCGGCGCCAAGGTGGCGATGATCTTCCAGGACCCGATGATGACGCTGAACCCGGTGCTGCGCATCGGCACCCAGATCCGCGACGCGCTTCTGGCGCATGAGCGGCTTGGCCGGGCCGAGGTCCGCGCCCGGGCCATCGCGGCGCTCGACCAGGTGGGCATCCCCTCGCCCGAGGCGCGGCTCAAGGCCTATCCGCACCAGCTCTCGGGCGGGATGCGGCAGCGGGTGGCGATTGCCATCGCGCTCCTGCACGCGCCCGACCTGGTGATCGCCGACGAGCCGACGACGGCGCTCGACGTGACGATCCAGGGGCAGATCCTGGCGCTTGTGCAGCGGCTCTGCCGCGAGCGCGGGACGGCGCTGATCTGGATCAGCCACGATCTGTCGGTGGTGGCCGGGCTCGCCGACCGGATCGCGGTCATGTACGCCGGCCGCATCGTCGAGATCGGCGCGATGGACGACCTGCTCGATGATCCCGCCCATCCCTATACCCAGGGGCTGATCGCCTCGGTGCCGACGCCGGGGCGGCGGCAGGCGCGGCTGGCGCAGATCCCCGGGCGGATGCCGGCGCTGACCGATCTGCCGCCCGGCTGCGCCTTCGCCCCGCGCTGCCCGCGCGCGCAGGCCGCCTGCGAGGCCATGCCCGCCATGACCCCCGCCGGGGAAGGCCGCATGGCCCGCTGCCTCTACCCGCTGACGGGAGGTGCGGCATGACCGGCGAGGTGATCCTGAGAGCCCAAGGGCTGACCCGGCATTTCGGCGGAGGGGGCGACCTGGTGGCGCGCGGGCTGATGCGGCTGGGGCTGGCCAAGCCCCGCCCGGTGGTGCGCGCGGTCGAGGAGGTGAGCTTCGATCTGCACCGCGGCGAGGTGCTGGGCGTCGTGGGGGAATCTGGCTGCGGGAAAAGCACGCTCGGCCGCATGGTCGCCGGGCTTCTGCCGCCAAGCGCCGGGCGGCTCGATCTGCCGCGCGCGGCCGCGCCGGGGCGCGGCGCAGGGGCTGCGGGGCAGGGCGGTGTGGCCGCTTCGCCGGTGGGCGGCGGGACAGCAAACGGCACCGGGGCGACCAGCGCCCAGACCCAGGACCGCGGCACCGGGCCGACCGGCGCCGAGACCCAAGACCGCGGCGCCGCCCTGCCGATGCAGATGATCTTCCAGGACCCCTATGCCTCGCTCAACCCGCGCAAGCGCGTGCGCGACCTGATCGGCGAGGCCCCCCGCGTCCACCGCATCGCCAAGCCCGGCGAGATCGGCGCCTATGTCCAGGACATGATGGAGCGCTGCGGCATCGACCCGGGCTACCGCGACCGCTTCGCCCATGAGTTCTCGGGCGGCCAGCGCCAGCGCATCGGCATCGCCCGGGCGCTGGCCGTCACCCCCGAGATCCTAGTCTGCGACGAGGCCGTCTCGGCGCTCGACGTCTCGATCCAGGCGCAGATCCTCAATCTGTTCATGGACCTGCGCGACGAATTTGGTCTGACCTATCTGTTCATCTCGCATGACCTCGCGGTGATCGAGCATATCGCTGACCGGGTGCTGGTGATGTATCTCGGGCGGGTCGTCGAAAGCGGGCCGACCGAGGCGCTGTTTTCCGACCCCGCCCATCCCTACACCCGTTCGCTGATCGAGGGCGTGCCGCGGCTCGACCGCCGCCGCAAGGTCTTCGCCCCGATCGAGGGCGACATTCCCTCGCCGCTCGATCCGCCCTCGGGCTGCGCCTTCCATCCCCGCTGCCCGCTTGCCGTGGCGCGCTGCGTGAGCGAACCGCCGGCGCTGCGCGACATGGGGCAGGGCCGCTTGGCCGCCTGCCATCTCGCGGGCGCCCCATCCCAAACCGACGCGACAGACACAGAAGGAGAGACAGCGTGGCCAGCTACACCGACCGGATGAGCCGTTTCCGCAACTCGATCGACGGCAAGGCCGATCTGGTCTTTTTCCCCATGGGGACCGACCTGGACTACCTGACCGGCATCCACCGCGACATCCCCAACTACGGGCGTAACCTGCACCCCGGCATGTGGCTCGAGGGCTGCTGGCTGGCGCCGGGCCGCGAGCCGATCCTGACCCTGCCGCGCATGACCGCCGAGTTCGGCGCCGCCGGCGGCACCGAGGGCATGGACGTCCGGGTGCTGGGCGACTGGGACGACCCGGTGAAGATGGTCTCGGGCATCCTCAAGGACCTGGGCATCGGCGAGGGCGCGGTGATCGCGGTCAGCGACGACGCCGAGGCCGAAAGCCTGATCGAGCTGCAGAAGCTGGTGCCGGGCGTGCGCTTCGCCTCGGGCACCGCGCTGCTGCGCCCGATGCGGGTGATCAAGGACGCCGACGAGATCGAGAAGCTGCGCGAGGCGGGGCGGATCACCGAGGCGGCCTTTGACGCGACGGTCAAGCAGATGAAGATCGGCATGACCGAGCTCGAGGTCGCCGCCGAGATCGACTACCAGATGAAAAAGCACGGCTCGCTCGGGCCCTCCTTCACCACCGGGCTCTACAACTCCGGGCCGAACCACCCGCTGAACTTCGGCGACAAGCTCGCCACATGGCCGCGCAAGCTGACGCCGCCGGTCTCGGTGCTGTTTGACTTCGGCGCGGTGCTCGACGGGATGTGCTACGATTTCGGGCGCACCGTCTCGATCGGCGCGCCGAGCGAGGAGCAGGTCCTGGTGCACCGGCTGATCATGGAGAGCCAGCGCGCCGGCATCGCGGCGCTGAAGGCCGGGGCGACCACCTGCGAGGCGGTCGACAAGGCCGCGCGCGACGTGCTGGTCGATGCGGGCTACGGCGACAAGTTCCGCCACCGGCTGGGCCATGGCATCGGCTGGGACGTGCACGAGCCGCCTTTCCTCACCCATGGCGACACCACCCCGGTGGAAGAGGGCATGATCTTCACCATCGAGCCCTCGATCTTCCAGGAGGTCGGCGTCTCGGCCCGGGTCGAGGACTGCGTGGTCGCCCGCCCCGGCGGCGGCGAGGCGCTGACCACGGGTTTCCAGGAGCTGATCGTCATCGAGTGACGCTAAACATCCCCCGGGGGGCGGGCCGCGGCCTGGCCTCCGGGGCAAGGACAAGGGGAGCGGGGCCAATGATCGATCTCGGCGGGAAACGGGCGCTGATCACCGGCGGCGGGCGCGGGCTCGGCCGGGCGATCGGCGTGGCACTGGCCCGGGCCGGCGCCCGGATCGAGGTCCTGGACCTGCCCGACACGCTGGCCGCCGCCGCGCTGCCCGAGGATTGGGGTGCCCATGCGCTCGACCTGACCGACCCCGGCGCCGAGGCGGCGCTGACACGCATTCTCGACGGACTTGGCGGGCTCGATATCCTGGTCGCCAATGCCGGGCGTGTGCCGCCCTGGCGGCGCATCGCGGCGCTGGACCTCGCGGAATGGGACGCGGTCTTCGGGCTGAACGTCCGCGGCGTGGCGCTTTGCCTGAAATGCGCCGCCCCGCATCTGGCGCGGGCGGGGCAGGGCTCGGCCCTGCTCATGGCCTCGATCAACGGCTACCGGGCGCATCCCGACCAGGCGCTCTACACCGCGACGAAATACGCGGTCCTGGGGCTGGCGCGGGCCGCCGCGCTCGATCTCGGGCGAGAGGGCGTCCGGGTCAACGCGCTGGCGCCGGGCCCGATCCTGACCGAGGCGCTCGAGGGCCGGATCGCCGCCCGCGCCGCCGCCGGGGGCCCGAGCCTCGAGAGCGCGCTCTCCGCGCTTTCGGGCGAGACCGCGCTGGGACGCCTCGCCACCGAGGCCGATGTCGCCCATGCGGCGGCCTTCCTCTCGAGCCCGCTCGCCGCGGGCATCACCGGCATCTGCCTGCCCGTCGAGGCCGGGCTGGCCTGAGACCGCAGAGCTGCCCTCCATTCCCCCTCAAGACCGCAAGGATTTCCCCGATGATCGAATTCTTCTTCAACGCCGCGCCGAACCCCATGAAGGTGGCGCTTTTCCTCGAGGAAAGCGGGCTCGACTACCGCCCCGTGCCGGTCGAGACCAAGCGCGGCGAGCAGCACAGCGCGACCTTCCGCGCGATCAATCCCAACGCCAAGGTGCCGGCGATCCTCGACGAAGGGCAGCCGGTCTTCGACAGCAACGCAATCCTCTTGCACCTGGCCGAGAAGACCGGGCGGTTCCTCGGCGATCCCGCCCGGCGCGGGGAGATGCTCTCCTGGCTGTTCTTCATCGCCAGCGGCGTCGGCCCCTACTCGGGTCAATGCGTGCATTTCCGCCATTTCGCCGCCGAGAAAAGCGCCTATGCCGAGAAGCGCTACAGCTACGAGGCGCGGCGGCACTGGGGCATTATCGACGCCCGGCTCGAGGGCCAGGCCTTCATGATGGGCGAGGATTACACGATCCTCGACATGGCGGTCTGGGGCTGGGCCCCGCGCATCCCCTTCATGCTGGGCGAGGAGGCTGTGGCCGAGTTCCCCAACATCGCCCGCCTGATGGAGCGTCTGAACGCCCGCGAGGCGGCCCAGCGGGCGCTGGCGCTGCCGGGGAAGTTCCCCTTCCGCACCGAGATGGACGACGAGGCGGTGCGGCACATGTATCCGCAGATTTTTGCGTGAAGGGGGGGGAGAGCCTGGAATTGGAGCGGGCGGCGGGGGCCTGACACTGGAGGGGACGACGGAGTCTGACACTGGAGGCGGCGGCGAGGGCCCGACACTGGGTCACGCAGCGGCCGTCTGGACAGCGCGCGGTCCATAGCCCGCCCGCGCCTCTTGCGCCCGAACAGCATCGAAGATGCCGGGCGCGCGCCGGACCGGCCCCTTGGGCCGGCGCTCCTGCGAATGGCGCGCTTAGCTCACCCTTGGCCCTGACCTTGCGTGGATAAAGCGCATCGCTCTCCTGTCAGCAGCGCCGGCCCCCGGTCCGGCGCGCGCCCTCGGGTGTGACGGGTTTCGACCGGGCAGAGGTCTGCTTGAGAGGTGTGGCGAAAGCTCGAGCGTTGCGCTTTCCCAGCGGAATTTCCGATCTCAGGGGGCAAACGCCCTGTCAGCTTCCGCCCATTCTCGCCGACCGTGCCACCTCTTGCGCCCGAACAGCACCGAAGATGCCGGGCGCGCGCCGGACCGGCCCCTTGGGCCGGCGCTCTTTGGTATGGCGCGCTCAGCTCACCCTTCGTCCTGACCTTGCGTGGATAAAGCGCGCATCTCTCCCGTCAGCAGCGCCGGCCCCCGGTCCGGCGCGCGCCCTCTGGTGGGGCTTGTTGTGAGGGTGGTGGGGATGGCTTCTGCGGGGGGCGTTTGGATGGGCGGTTGCGCCGGCGGGAAGGTCTTGCCCGCGCAGCCGTCGCGGTCTCGCGCCCCATCCTAGCTTCCCACAAAAAAGCCCCGGGCCTCTCGCTTGAGGCGCCGGGGCGGAGGCCCGGGGCGGCGTGGAGGGCCGCCCGGCGGGGGAGAGCTCAGTCCTTCTCGACCAGGCGGTAGAAGACCAGGTCGGCGCTGGCGCCATGCACGTAGCCCTGGACCTTCTCGGCCATGCCGACCTGCAGGGTCGCCTGGAACATGATCATGAAGGGCGCGGTCTGCTGCACCTCGCGCTGCAGCTCGACATACATCTGTTCGCGCGCCTCGGGGTCGCTTTCGTTCAGCGCCGCGATGGTCTTCTTGTTCATCTCCTCGGGCACCGCCCAGGCGTTGCGCCAGGTGGTGGTGGAGGCATAGCCGTCGTCCGAATTGTCGGCGTTATAGGCAAAGGCCTTGGCGTTGGAATGCGGATCGTTGAAGTCCGGCCCCCAGTAGAGCATCACCGCCTCGTGCTCGCGCGCGCGATACTTGGTGATGATCGCCGCGGTGGTGCCGGGCACGATCTCGAAGTTGATCCCCGCCTCGGCAAAGCTCGCCTGGATCGACTGCGCCATGTCGGTGAAAGGCGCGAAGTTGAAGACGTCGAGCTCCACGGTGATCGGCAGCTCGACGCCGGCCTCCTGGAGGATCGACTTGGCCTTCTCGGGGTCGTAGCTGAAGGGCGTCTCCTCGAGCGCGCCGGGGAAGCCCTTGGGCCAGAAGGCCTGGTGGACCTCCATCTGCCCGTCGAGCAGCGTGCTGGTCAGACCCTCGTAGTCGATCAGGTAGCGCGAAGCCTCCCAGAGCGCCTCGTGGGTCAGGCTCTCGGTCTTCTGATTGTAGGCGATGAAATGCACCACGGCCTGGGGGTATTCCCCGACCTCGAAGCCCTCCTCGGGCAGGGCGGCGACCTGTTCGGGGGTCATGTTCCGGGCGATGTCCACATCGCCGTTCTCCAGGAGCAGCTGCTGCGTCGCGGCCTCGGCGACATGGCGGATGATCACCGAGCCGATCTTGGGGCCTTCCTTGTAGTAATCGGGATTGGCCGTCAGGCGCACCAGTTCCGAGGGACGGTAGGTCTCGAGCTTGAAGGGCCCGGAGCCGGCGGAGTTCTGGTTCAGCCAGGCGTTGCCCATGTCGCCGTCGACCGCGTGTTCGCGCACCAGCGCGCTGTCCACGATCGAGGCCGGCCGGGCGGCCAGCACGTTCATCACGAAGGCCGGGGAGAAGTCGCCGTCGTAGCGCAGCGTGACCTCGCGGCCCTCGCCGGTGACCATCTCCGAGATGTTCTCGGGGGTCCAGCCCAACTGGGTCAGGATGAAGGCCGGGTTCTTGTTCAGGGTCACGACCCGCTCGAAGGAGAACTTCACGTCCTCGGCGCTGACGAGGTTGCCGGAATGGAAGGTCACGCCCTCGCGCAGGGTGAAGGAGATGCTGCGCGCCTCTTCGTCCATCTCCCAGCTCTCGGCCAGGCCGCCGACGAGCTTGGTGGTGTCCTCGGCGTCGTATTGCACCAGCCGGTCGTAGACATTGGTGGCAATCTCGCTCGAGGTGAACTCATAGGCCTGGGCGGGATCGAGCGCGACGATGTCGTCGATGTTCTGCGCCACCACCAGCACGTCGTCGGGGGTCTTGGCCCAGGCCGGCCCCCCGGCGAGCGCCAGCGCGGTCAGCGCGGCGGTCAGGTTTCGGATCAGCACGTTCATCAAGTAGCCTCCTCTGTCGGCTGGCCGCCCGGTGGGCCCGGAATGCGGCACGGGAAGCGGCGGATGCCGCGGTCGGTAAAATATTTTTACTCTAGTCACGGCGGCCTTTACATTGAAAGAACTTTTGTTCGTAATGCGGACAAATTTCGCGAAAACCCGAGGCTCTGCGCGTGGCGGCACCGACACCCCCGATCTCCGAAGGCCCCAGGGCGCGGCACCGCGCCTGGGACGGCGGCACGGCCGTCCTGCGCTTTGCCACGGTGACCGCGCTGACCTTCCTGGGGCTTCTCGCGATCACCTTCTTCATCGGGCGAATCGTGCCCATCGACCCGGTGGTCGCCGTGGTCGGCGACCGCGCCAGCCAGGAGGTCTACCTGGCCACCCGCGAGGCCCTGGGCCTCGACCGGCCGCTCCTGGTGCAATTCGCGATCTACGTCCGCGACGTGGTCACGGGCGATCTCGGCGCCTCGCTCACCACCGGGCGGCCGGTGGTCGAGGACCTCAAGCGCTTCTTCCCCGCAACCTTCGAGATGGCGACCCTGGGCATCCTGATCGGCGTGAGCCTGGGCGTGCCCATGGGCGTCACCGCCGCGGCCCGGGCGGGCAGCTGGATCGACCAGGTGATCCGGGTCCTGGGCCTTCTGGGCTACGCGGTGCCGGCCTTCTGGATGGGGCTGGTGGCGCTGGCGGTCTTCTACGCGGGCCTCGGCTGGGTCGGCGGGCCCGGGCGCATCGACATCTTCTACGACGGGGTGGTCCCCACGGTGACCGGCCTTCTGACCGTCGACGCGCTGATCGCCGGCGACTGGCAGATCTTTCGCAACGCGGTCTCGCACCTGGTGCTGCCCTCGGCGATCCTGGGCTTCTTCAGCCTGGCCTATATCGCCCGGATGACCCGCAGCTTCATGCTCGACCAATTGGGCCAGGAGTTCGTCACCACCGCGCGGGTCAAGGGCGTGAGCCCGCGCGCGGTGATCTGGAAACACGCCTTCTACCCGATCCGGGTGCAGCTGGTAACGGTGATCGGCCTGTCCTACGCGGTGCTGCTCGAAGGCTCGGTCATGGTCGAGATCGTCTTCTCCTGGCCCGGCATCGGCAACTACCTGACCACCGCGCTTCTGCGCGCCGACATGAACGCGGTCCTCGGCGCGACCATCCTGATCGGCACGGTCTTCATCGTGATCAACCGCCTCTCCGACGTGCTCTACCGCGTCTTCGACCCGAGGAGCCGCTGATGGCGCGCCTGCATCTCTGGCTGACCGACGATGCGCCGGCCTCGCGCTGGCAGGCCCAGGCGGGGCAGGCCTTCCGGGTGGCGCGAAGCTTCGCGCGCTCGCCGCTCGCCATGCTCGGGGCGCTGATCATCCTGGTCCTGGTGGTCACCGCGCTTTTTGCACCCTTGCTCGCGCCTTCCTCGCCGGTGGGCCAGAACCTGGGCGAGCGGCTCCTGCCGCCGAGCTGGGCGCATTGGATGGGCACCGACGAGCTTGGCCGCGACATCCTGAGCCGGGTGATCCACGGCACCCGGATCACGCTTCTGATCGTGGTCATGGTGGCGCTGATCTCGGCGCCCATCGGCCTGGTGATCGGCGCGGTCGCGGGCTACTTCGGCGGCTGGACCGACCGGGTGCTCATGGCGATCACCGATGTCTTCCTGTCTCTGCCGAAGCTGATCATGGCGCTGGCCTTCGTGGCCGCGCTGGGGGCGGGGCTGCAGAACGCGATCATCGCCATCGCGGTGACCTCCTGGCCGGCCTATGCGCGCATCGCCCGGGCCGAGACGCTGACCTTCCGCAACTCCGAGTTCATCTCGGCGGTGACGCTGCAGGGGGCCTCGAGCCTGCGGGTCATCAGCCTGCATGTGATCCCGCTTTGCATGTCCTCGACGATCATCCGGGTGACGCTCGACATGGCGGGCATCATCCTGACCGCCGCGGGGCTGGGGTTCCTCGGCCTCGGCGCGCAGCCGCCCCTGCCGGAATGGGGGGCGATGATCTCGCGCGGGCGCAGCTTCATCCTCGATCAATGGTGGGTGGCGACCATGCCGGGCTTTGCGATCATCGTGGTCTCGCTGGGCTTCTGCTTTTTGGGCGACGGGCTGCGCGACGTGCTCGATCCGCGCCAAAGAGAGGGCCGATGACCGAACCGCTGCTTAGCGTGAAGAACCTGCGGGTGGAGTTCCCCGGCCCGCGCGGCCCGGTCGAGGTGGTGCGCGGGGTCTCCTTCGACCTCGGCCGCGAGCGGCTGGGCATCGTGGGCGAATCCGGCTCGGGCAAGTCGCTGACCGCCCGGGCGCTTCTGCGGCTGATCCCGCCGCCCGCGCGGGTCCGGCAGGAGGCGCTCCGCTTCGACGGGATGGACCTGGCCGCCATGTCCGAGCGCCAGATGCGCCGGGTGCGCGGGGCGCGGATCTCCATGGTGATGCAGGACCCGAAGTTCTCGCTGAACCCGGTGATGACCATCGGCAGCCAGATCGCCGAGGCTTTGCGCGTGCATGGCACCCTGCCGCGCGGGCAGATCCGGGCGCGGGTCATCGAGATGCTGACCCAGGTGCGCATCCACGACCCCGAGCACGTCATGGGCCTCTACCCCCACGAGGTCTCGGGCGGCATGGGCCAGCGGGTGATGATCGCGATGATGCTGATCCCCGAGCCCGACATCCTGATCGCCGACGAGCCGACCTCGGCGCTGGATGTGAGCGTGCAGGCGCAGGTGCTCGACCTGATCGAGACGATGATCGCGCGCAACGGCATGGGGCTGATCCTGATCAGCCACGACCTGAAGCTGGTGGCGCGTTACTGCGACCGGGTGCTGGTGATGTATCGCGGCGAGGTGGTCGAGGCTTTGGAGGCCGGGCGGCTCGACGCGGCGGCGCATCCCTATACCCGCGGGCTGCTCGAGTCGGTGCCGCGGATGAACGAGACGCGGCGGCTTCTGCCGGTGCTCGATCGGGCCTGGGACACCGAGGGGAGGGGCACATGAGCGCCGCGCTGGAGATCTCAGGTCTGAGCGTCCGCTACGGCCGCAGCACCGTGGTGCGCGAGGTCTCGTTTTCGGTGGCCCAGGGCGAGAGCTACGCGCTGGTCGGCGAAAGCGGTTCGGGCAAGTCGACGATCCTGCGCGCCGTGGTCGGCATGGCGCGCGACATCAGCGGCACGATCCGGCTTTCGGGCGAGTCGCTCGAGGGGCCGCGCGGGCGCGGCTTCGCACGGCACTGCCAGATGGTCTTCCAGGACCCCTATGCCTCATTGCACCCCCGCCGGACGGTGGACGCGGCGCTGAGCGAGCCCCTGGTGATCCATGGCATCGGCACGCGGGCCGACCGCGCCGACCGGGTGATCGAGATGATGCGGGCGGTGGGCCTCGACGAGCGCTTCCGCTTCCGCTTTCCGAACCAGATGTCGGGCGGCCAGCGCCAGCGCGTGGCCATCGCCCGGGCGCTGATGCTCGACCCCAAGCTCCTGCTGCTGGACGAGCCGACCTCGGCGCTGGACGTCAGCGTGCAGGCCGAGATCCTGAACCTGCTGGTGCGGCTCCGCGAGGAGCGCGGGCTGACCTATGTGCTCGTGACCCATGCCTTGCCGGTGGTGGGCTTCATGTGCGACCGGCTCGGGGTGCTGCGCAAGGGCCGCATGGTCGAAGAGGCCGAGGCGGGGCAGTTGCGCGAGGGACGGTTTTCCGATCCCTACGCGCAGGAGTTATACAGGTTCAGCCTGGGCGCCGGGGAGCGGCAGGGACAGGCCGGCTGAGTGTCCGGGACGGCGGGCGCGGCGGGCGCCAAGGGGGGGGAGGCAGAGAGATGGGCATCAGCCTGGAGGATCTCGAGGCGCAGATCGGCACGACGATCCGCGTCCGGCGGCAGAAGCTCGACCTGACGCTGCAGGCGGTCTCGGAGGCGGCGGAGATCTCCACCGGCTACCTGAGCCTGATCGAACGCGACAAGGCCACCCCGACGCTGACCACGCTGGCGCGCATCGCGCGGGCGCTGGGGGTCGGCATCGACTTCTTCATCGCCCGCCCGCAGCCGGTGGACTGCATCACCCGCGGCGCTTCGCGGGTGCAGTTCATGTTCGGCGCGGTGCCGGTGCGCTACGAGCGCCTCGGCGCGGTCTTCCCGGGCAGCGAGCTGTCCTGTTTCGTGGTGACCATCGAGCCCGGCTACCGCTCCGAGGAGGTCACCCACGCGGGCGAGGAGACCTTCTACGTGCTCTCCGGGCGGCTGGAGTTCACGCTCGAGGGCGAATGCATGACGCTCGACGAGGGCGACAGCGCGCATTACGACGCGACGCGGAAGCACGGCTGGGCGAACCCCTTCGAGGTGCCGGTGCGGGTGCTCTGGACCGGGACGATTGATTTGTTCGGGGATCGGGTGGGGACGATTGTTTGAGGGGGCTGGTGGCTGTTGGTGGGCTGGGCGGCTTCTGTGGGCAGCAAAGAAGTCGGGTCCGTCGCCCCGGAATCCCCAAGAAAAGCCGCCGACAACCAACGCCCTCTTCTGACGCCTGACCAGCACAAAAGGCGCCAACGCCCCCTTCTTGCGCCCGAATAGCATCGAAGATGCCGGGCGCGCGCCGGACCGGCCCCCGGTCCGGCGCGCGCCCTCTGGTTGGGCGGGTTGAGAGGGGGCAGGGCGGTGGATCGGAGATGGAGCGCCAAGCAACCGGACCTTGCCCTCTCAACCTGCGCACCAGTCTCCGGAGCTGACTCCCAAACCCCGTCTCACCTTCCGCCGGTCCGTCGAAATCTCGCGCCTCTTGCGCCCGAATAGCACCGAAGGTGCCGGGCGCGCGCCGGACCGGCCCGATGGGCCGGCGCTCTTGTGGGCGAAGCGCATAGATCGCCTCTAGTCCTGACCTTGTTGGGATAAAGCGCCTTGCTCTCAGGTCAGCAGCGCCGGCCCCCGGTCCGGCGCGCGCCCTCTGGTGGGGCGGGTTGAGAGGGAGGAGGGCGTCAAGCCAAACCTCACACCACCCCGGCCCGCGTCGCCGCCCGATGCGCGGGCCCGCTCAGATCCTGCTCCGTCACCGCCAGCCGCTCGGGCGTGTAATACCCCGCCTCGTGCAGGATGTTCATCGTCGCGACCAGCGCGCCATCCTGCCGGATCGGCAGGTTGATCACCGAGGCGCAGCCGAGGCGGCCGATCAGCTCGGCGTCGGGGAAGACCGCGGCGATCTCCTCGAGGGTATTGGCGACAAAGCTCCGGCCCTCGCCATGGACCTGCCGGAACCAGGCGTTCATCTCGATGGGCTTGGTGCCCGAGGTCGGGTAGTTCTCCGGGTCCGAACTATAGGCCCGGCGCGCCAGCATGGCCTGCATGTCCACGGTCATCACGGTGAAGAGCTTCGCCCCCACGCTGTCACGCACCAGGGCGTCGAGCGCGGCCCAGGCGGCCTCGGGGCGCTCGGCGGCGGCCAGGTCGGCGTCGAAGCGGGCGAGAAGGGCCGCGCTCGGGGTCATGGCATCTCCTTGCGGCAGAGCGCCGCGATCTCGGCGTGGGTGGCGATATGGATGTCGCCCCGCGCCCGCGCGTGGCGCAGAAGCGCGTCGAGGATGCCGATGCGCGAGCGGTAGCCGATCACGAAGGGATGGAAGGTCAGCTGGCAGAGCCCGCCTTCCTCGGCGGCACCGTCGAGCTCGCGGCGGAAGACCTCGAAGACCTCGTCGGGCGAGAGCGTCGGCCGGGTCGGCGGCTGGCGGTTGAACAGCAGGTAGACCGCGTCGTCGCGCACCCAGTCGACCGGGATCTCGACGAGGCCGCTGCGCCGCCCCTCGGTCAAAAGCTCGTAAGGCGTGTCATCGGCCATCATCGAGCTGTCATAAGCAAATCCCGCCTCGGCCACGAGCCGGATGGTCGCCGGGCTCAGGTCCCAATGGGCGGCGCGGTGGCCCAGGGGGCGCTGGCCGGTGATCTCGGTCAGCGTGTCGCGGGCGCGGGTCAGAAGGCGGCGCTCTTCGCTCTCGGTCAGCGTCGAGGTGTTCTCGTGGATCCAGCCGTGCACGCCGATCTCATGGCCCTCGGCGACGATGCGGCGGGGCTCCTCGGGGTCGATCAGGGCGGCGACGGCGGGCATGAAGAAGCTCGCCCGGGCGTCATGCGCGGCCAGCACCTTGAGGATGCGCGGCACGCCGGCCCGGCGGCCGTATTCGCCCCAGCCGAGCCGCCCCGGCGCGCTGCCGCCACCGCCCATCTCGAAGGTCTCGTGGTCGCAGTCGAAGGAAAGCGCCAGTGCCGCTCGCGCGCCCCCCGGCCAGGCCCGGGGCAGGAGGCGGGGACCCGCGCGCACCAGGTCCACCGCGCCGCGCCAGCGGGCCTCGGGCCAGTCCTGCGGGGCGGGCGCGCTCATCCGCGCAGCACCTTGCCGAAGAAGTCGCGCGCGCGGTCGCTTTCGGGCGCATCGAAGATCCGCGCGGGCGCGCCGGTCTCGACCACCCGGCCCTTGTCCATGAAGACCACCTTGGAGGAGACCTCGCGCACGAAGGCCATCTCGTGGCTCACGAGCAGCATGGTCATGCCCTCCCGGGCGAGGCGGCGGATCGCGTCCAGCACCTCGTTGACCAGCTCGGGATCGAGCGCCGATGTCACCTCGTCGAGCAGCAGGATGTCGGGTTTCAGCGCCAGCGCCCGAGCGATGGCCACGCGCTGCTGCTGGCCGCCCGAGAGCTCGTCGGGATAGGCGCCCGCCTTGTCGGACATGCCGACCAGCGCCAAAAGCTCCATGGCCTCCTCCTCGACCTCGCGGCGGTTGCGGCCCTTCACCTTGGTCGGCGCCAGGGTCACGTTGCGCAAGACGTTCATGTTCTGGAATAGGTTGTACTGCTGGAACACGATGGCCATGCGGTCGCGCGCGGCCTTCAGCGCCCGGCCGGAACGGTAGTCGATCGAGGTGCCGTCGACCTCGACCGAGCCGCGGCTGACCGGGGTCAGCCCGACCAGGGTACGCAGCACGGTGGACTTGCCCGAGCCCGAGGGCCCCACCAGCGAGACGACCTCGCCGCGGTCGACCTCGAAGGCGATCCCGTGCAGGACCTCAAGGGCGCCGTATTTTGCGTAGACGTCGTTGACTGCGAGGTGTGGCAAGGCGCCCCTCCAGATATTGGCCCAGCAGGCTGAGCGGGAATGACATGGCGAAATAGCACAGCGCGATGGTCCCATAGACCAGCACGCCGGAATAACCCTGGTTGTTCAGCTCCTTGCCGCGAAAGGTCAGCTCGAAGACGCCGATCTGGCTGACCAGCGCGGTGTCCTTGATGAAGGAGACCGAGAAGGCCAGGGCGGGCGGCAGGATCACCGGCCAGGCCTGCGGCAGGATGGTGTGCCACATGGTCTGCAGGTGGCTCATGTTCATCGCGCGGGCGGCCTCGATCTGGGTGTGCGGCACCGACTCGATGCCGCCGCGGATGATGTCGGCGGTATAGGCGATGGCGTAGATGCAGATCGAGATCACCGCGATGGTGAAGAGCGAGGTGTCGCTCGAGACTGTCTGGATGAAGAAGAGCACCAGGTAGATGACCACCAGGAAGGGGATGCGGCGGAAGACCTCGACGTAGAGGATGCAGAGCACCCGGAGCGGCACCGCCCAGCGGCCCGGCGCGGTGCGCAGCATGACCAGCGCCAGCGCCAGGGCGAAGCCCACGAGGCAGCCCAGAAGCGTCATCGACAGGGTCATCAGCGCGGCATTGCCCAGAAGCGCGAGGTTGGCCCAGGTGAAGAACTCGGGCATCTGCGAGAGGATACGCTCCATGGCTCAGAAGATCCGCGCCTTGACCCGGAAGGCCCAGCGGCCCACCAGGGCGAGCCCGAGGCTCGCGATGAAGGTCAGCACGACATACATGACCGCGATCACGGTGAAGTATTCGAGCCAGCGATAATTGACGGTCGAGAGGTTGATCGCCTGGCCGGTCAGCTCGTCGACGCCGATCACCGCGCCGACCGAGGTCCCCATGACCAGGATCACGATGAAGAAGTTGGCGAGCGCCGGGTAGATCGACTTGGCGATATGCGGGACCACGATGTAGCGGATCTTCTGCACCAGGCTCATGCCCAGCGTCTCGCCGGCTTCCATCTCGGTGCGGCGCACCGACAGGAAGCCCGCGCGCAGGATCATCGTCAGATAGGCCCCGGCGTTCAGCGTCAGCCCGATCAGCACGCAGGCCTCGTTCGACCAGCGGATGCCGAACTCGGGCAGCCCGAAATAAAGGAAATAGATCTGGATCAGGGCCGGGGTGTTGGTGATGAAGACCACGTAGAGATTGACCAGCCAGCGCAGCGGCCAGGGTCCGTAGGTCTTGATCGCCGCACCCAAAAGGCCCACCAGCGCGCCCATGGTAAAGGCGAAGACACCCAGCTGGAGCGTCAGCCAGGCCCCTTCGAGAAGGGCGTCGAAATTGCGCCAGACGACGTTGAACTGAAACGTGTAATTCATGCCACTGCTCGGAGGCGGAGCCCCGGCGCGCTTTTGCGCCGAGGCCCCTTAGTGTCGGATCAGAACCAGGGGTCCGGCGTCACTTCGCGCAGCATCGGCGCGCCGTAGTTCTCTTCCCAGACGGCATTGACCGCGCCCGAGGAGTGCAGGTCGTAGAGGATGATGTTCAGCACCTCGGTGAGGTTGTCGTTGCCCTGGCTCACGCCAAGCGCGCAATAGGCCACGAAGATCGGCTCTTCGACGACGCGCCAGTTCACGTCCTCGAAGTTCTCGGTGAAGCCCATGAAGAAGTCGATGTTCTCGACGATGGCATCGGCCCGGCCCTGGGCCACGAGGCGCACGGTGTCGGCGATCGTGTCCACCAGCTCGAGTTCGGCCTCGGGCATGTTCTCCTCGATCCAGCCGACGGTCCAGTTGCCGCGCATGTTGGCGAGCGTCACGCCCTCGGTGTTGAAGTCCTCCCAGCTGTCGCCCTCGATCTTGTCGGTGGCGAGCACGGCCAGCACCTCGGTGTGCAGCGGCACCGTGTAGTCGATCAGCTTGGCGCGTTCGGAGTTGCGGGTCAGCGCGCCCATGGAGACGTCGATCCGGTCGGAGACCAGGAAGGGCACGCGCTGGGCGGTCTCGGTGGGCACCCATTCGACCTCGACGCCAAGCGCCGCGGCGATGCGGGTGCCGATCTCGATGTCGAAACCCTCCCATTCGCCGCTGTCGTTGCGGGTGCTCATATTGGGGAAATTGGGGTTGATGCCGATGCGGATGGTGCCGTCGGACAGGATGTCCTCGAGCGATTTCGCCTGGACGGCGGTGCCGCCCGTGACAGCCAGTCCCAGCGCCGTGACGCCGGCCATGAACCAGGTCTTCATCTTGGTGTCTCCCGTTGGATGCGGCCGTTGCGGGCGCAGACCCGGGCCGACCTCTTATGTGCGATATACGGACTTTTGTCCGCTAATGAGCTTGGCGAAGGCGGGGCGAGCGGTCAATTGATTTTTTGGGCGTGCCGGGTGGCGCGGCGGTTCTTGGGCTTGGGTGGCTGGCTGCGTCGGCGCTTAAGGCGCTGAAAATCCGGTGCTATTCCCGGCGCTCCTGCAAGTCGGACAGGGAGGTTGACGTGTCCCGAGAAACGAACAATCATCCCGCAACCGACCGCTTTCCGCACATCAGTTCGCAAATGGAGGCCCGCATGGCCCATTCTCTCGACCGGACACCGCTCGCTTCGGGCCTGTCCGTCTCGCGCATCGTCACCGGTCTCTGGCAGATGGCGGACCAGGAGCGGGACGGCAAATCCTACGACCTCGACGCCGCCGCCGAGGCGCTGGCCGATTACGCCCGTGAGGGCTTCGACACCTTCGACATGGCCGACCATTACGGCAGCGCCGAGATCGTCGCGGGCCGCGCCCGGCGCATCCTCACCGCCGAGGGCCGCGCCGCGCCGGTGATCCTCACCAAGTGGTGCCCCGAGCCGGGGCCGATGGACCTCGGCACCGTGCGGGCCGGGGTGGAGCGCGCGCTCGCGCGGCTCGACATGGACCGGATCGACGTCATGCAGTTCCACTGGTGGCAATACCAGTCGCCGGAATACCTCGATGCGCTGGAAGGGCTGATGCGGCTGCGCGAGGAAGGGCTGATCGGCCGTATCGGCCTGACGAATTTCGACGCCCAGCACCTGCGGCTGGTCCTGAAGCACGGGATCGAGGTGACCTCGAACCAGGTCTGTTTCTCGCTGCTCGACCGTCGCGCGGCGGGCGACCTGAGCGCGGTCGCCGAGGAGCATGGCGTGGGCCTTCTGGCCTTCGGCACGCTCTGCGGCGGCTTCCTCTCGGACCGCTGGCGCGACGCGCCCGAGCCTCGGGACATCCCCGATTGGTCGCGGATGAAATACAAGCGCTTCATCGACACCACCGGCGGCTGGGCGCGCTTCCAGGCGCTGATGGGGGTGCTGGGCGGCGTGGCCGACAAGCACGGCGTCTCGGTCTCCAACGTGGCGAGCCGCTGGGTGCTGGATCACGCCTCCGTGGCGGGCGTGATCGTCGGCGCGCGGCTGGGCGAGAACAGCCACCGCGCCGACAACGCCCGGCTCATGGGGCTGCGCCTCGACACCGAGGACCGCGCCGCCATCGCCGGGGCCATCGAGGCGCTGACCCCGGTGCCGGGCGACTGCGGCGACGAATACCGCAAGCCGCCCTTCCTGACCGCCTCGGGGGATCTGTCGCACCACATGGCGGCGCTGCCGCCGGTCATGGCGACCGGCCCGTCGCCCGCGCGGCCCGCGCGCACAATCGCCGAAAGCGGCTCGATCTGGGAGGCCAAGGCGGGCTTTGCCCGGGCCATCCGCAAGGGCAAGCGCATCCTGGTCAGCGGCACCACCGCGACCGATCCCGCGGGCGCGCCCGTGGCCCCGGGCGACGCCGAGGCGCAGGCGGTCTACATCCTCGACAAGATCACAGGGGCGATCACCTCGCTTGGCGGCGCGCCCGAGGACGTGCTTCGGACCCGGATCTATCTCACCCGCGAGGCCGACTGGCCGGGCGTCTCGGCGGCCCATGCGCGGGCCTTCGGCGCGGTGCGCCCGGCCAACACGCTGATCGTCGCGGGTGATCTGATCGGCGACTACCTGGTCGAGATCGAGGCCGAGGCCGAGCTGGACTAGCCCGCGCGGGCCCGGCTCAGCCGCAGCCCCAGCAGCACCAGCACGCCCAGGATCACCGAGGCGAAGGTGCCGATCACCGCGATGGCCGAGACCACGGGCGCGTAATTCGTCGCGACCCGGCTGAAAAGCCATTCCGGCAGCGTCGTGTCCGCCCCGGTGGTGAAGATCGACAGCGGCAGGTTCGACCAGGACAGCAGGAAGGCGAAGAGCCCGCCCGAGATCAGCCCTGGCGCCAGGTGGGGCAGGGTGACCTCGCGCAGGACCTGCCAGCGCGAGGCGCCGAGGTCGCGCGCGGCGTCCTCCTGCGCGGGGTCGTAGCCGAAGAGCCGGATCGAGATCACCAGGGTCACGATCGGCAGGATCCAGACCATATGGGCGAAGATCGCGGTCTTCCAGCTGGGCGGGATGCCAAGCGCGGAATAGAACATCAGGAGCGCCAGCCCCAGCACCGGCTGCGGGAAGAAGATCGGCAGCACCACCGCCTTCTGGTAGATCGAGCGCCCGCGCCAGTCGTAGCGCGCGAAGGCCATGGCCCCGAGCGCCCCGAGGATCACGGAAAACAGCGTCACGCAAAGCGCCACCTTCAGCGACACCAGGTGCAGGGTCAGAGTCTCCTGCTGGGAAAAGGCGTCGGTATAGGCGCCGATAGACCAGGTGCGATGCGGAAAGCGCATGTAGCGGGTGTTGGCGAGGCTCGCCAGCACCACCGAGAGGATCGGCATGTAAAGGAGCGCCAGGATCAGCGTCAGCCAGAGCGAACGGAGAAGACGGGGCAAGGCTACCTCCGGATGAGCTTGTTGAGATCGATCCGCGCCAGCGCCGGGAAGACCACCAGCGCCGTCACCGCGACCACCAGCATGGTCAGCGCCGCGCCCATGGGCCAATCCTGCGCGTAGGAGAAGCGCTGCTCGATCGCGCGGGTCACCACGCTGATCGCCTGGCCGCCGAGGATCGCCGCCTCGGCATTGGCGCCGACGCAGAGGACGAAGGTCAGAAGCGCGCCGATGATCAGCCCCGGCATGGCGAGCGGCAGCTCGACCTCGCGCAGGATCTGCCAGCGCGAGGCGCCGAGGTCGCGCGCCGCGTCGCGCCGGTCCTGCGGGATCAGCGCCACGCCCAGCAGAAGCGGAAAGAGCATGAAGGGGAAATGCACGTAGACCATGCCCAGGAAGACCCCGAGCTTGGTGTTCAGCACCGTGCCGATGTTGACGTCGAAGAGAGCCCGCAGGCTGCCGGCAAGGATGCCGCCGCCGGGCATGAGGAACAGCGACATGCCGAAGAGCCGCACGCTTTCGGAGACGAAGATCGGCACCGCGATCAGCCCGGTCAGCACCGCCGCGCCGCGCCCGGCGAGCTGGTGCAGCATCTTCGCGGTGGGCCAGGCCAGGAGCGCGCAGGCCAGCGTCGTGGCCACCGCCCCGGTGATCGACCAGAAGAACGGCGGGCCGTAGCCCTCGGTGAAGGCGGCGCGGTAGTTGGCCAGCGTCGTCTCGGCGGTCAGCGCGAAGGTGCGCGGCTCCATCAGGCTGTACCAGGCGACGATGCCGATGGGCGTGGCGAAACCCGCCAGCAGGAAGAGCGCCACCGGCAGGGCGAAGAGGTATCCGGTGCGGGCAGGGCTCATTCGGCCACCCAATGCGCGGCCTCGGGGGCAAAGCTCACCCGGGCCGTGGCGCCGGGGCGGATCTGGGTCTCGGCGGGCAGTTCCGCGATCATCAGCCCGGCGGGGCTTTCGAGGTGCAGCTGCACCCGCGAGCCCAGGCGGAAGACCTCGGCCACGCGGGCCGCGAAGCCGGGCGCGCCGGTCTCGGGGCCCTCCTCGAGGCGCAGCGCCTCGGGGCGCAGCACGACGTAGCCGTCGGGCGTGCCGGGCAGGGGCAGGTCCAGCTCGGGCAGGCGGCCCTCCGCGACCTTGAGGATGTTCACCTCGCCCATGAAGCTCGCCACGAAGCGGCTGTCGGGGCGGCCGTAGATTTCGGCCGGGCTGCCGACCTGCACGAGTTGGCCGTCGCGCATGATGCCGATGCGGTCGGACATCACCATGGCCTCTTCGAGGCTGTGGGTGATGTAGACGAAGGTCCGCCCGGTGCGCTTCTGCAGCGCGCGCAGCTCGACCTCGAGCGTTTTGCGCAGCCGGTAGTCGAGCGCCGAGAGCGGTTCGTCGAAGAACAGGATCTCGGGCTCGGAGGCGAGGACGCGGGCCAGCGCCACGCGCTGCCGCTCGCCGCCGGAACACTGCGTCACCGGCTTGTCGAAATACTCCGCGCCGAGCCGCACCAGCTCGAGAAGCTCGCGGGCGCGCGCGTCGCGCTTGGCCTTGGCGACGCCGCGCATCTTCAGCGCGAAGCCGACGTTCTCGCCCACGGTGCGGTGATCGAAAAGCGCCAGCGACTGAAAGACCATGGCGGTCGGGCGCTTGTTTGGCGCGAGCCGCGTGATGTCGCGCCCGCGCAGGAGAAGCTGCCCCTCGGTCGGCTGGTCGAGCCCGGCGAGGATGCGCAGAAGCGTCGTCTTGCCGGAGCCCGAGGGCCCGACGATCGTGAAGAACTCGCCCTCCTCGATGTCGAGAGACACCGAGGAAAGCGCCTGGAGAGAGCCGAAGGACCGGCTCAGCCCCTGGAGGCTGAGCGCGGCTTGGCCCGGAACGGGTCGGCTGTCTTGCGTCATCGAGAGGTCAGCCGCGATCACGGATGGCCGCCGAGTAGATGTCGTAGAGGCGGTCGTAATCGGGCACGATGTCGAATTCGACCGCATTGGCGATACGCTCGTCGAACTCGTCCCACTGGATCGCGTTCAGCTCGTCGGCGCTGAACCGTCCAAGCACCTCGTCCTGGGCCATCTGGCTCACCGGCTGCAGGTTGCCGTTGCCGCGGGCCACGATCTCGGCGGCGTCGGGCGTGGTGATCCATTCGAGGAAGTCGAAGGTCGCCTCCTTGCCGGCGGGATTGGCCACGGCGGAGTTGAGCTCGATCCAGTTGATCCCGCCCTTGCCGTCGGCGGGGCCGGAGTTGGGGGTGATGGCGTAGATATTGGTCGCCCCCTCGGCGCGGGCCGAACTGGCGGTATAGGTGCCACCGGTGAAGTAAAGGTCGATCTCGCCGTTGAGCATCGCCAGGTTGAGCTGCACGAAGTCGGTGGTGATCATCTTGGCGTTGTTGATCCAGGCCCGGGCGGTTTCCTCGAACTTGGCGTAATCGGCCTCGGTCTTGGGCTTGAAGGGGTGGATGCCCGCGCCCATGCAGATGTCCATGACGTTCCAGTCCTCATAGGCGAGGATGCCGTAGCGCCCGGCGAAATCGGGGTTGTTGAAGAGATCCCAGCCCTCGTCCTTGGCCATGGCGGGCGAGATCACGTCGGAGTTCACCACGAAGTCGAAGGTCTCGAAGCGCTGCACCACGCCGAGGAGGTTCTCGCCGTCCTTCGACAGCGCCCAGTCGTAGGGCATGGCGAACTTCTCGAACATCTGGGCATAGAGCGGCTCGAAGCGGTCGCGGGGCAGGGCGTAGATCAGATCCTCGGGATACATGATCTCGCGGGCCCAGGGGTTGTTGAGGTTGATGAAGTTCCAGACCGAGGTCTCGCCCGCGCGCAGGCGGTTCACCGAGGTCGGGTCCGAGATGTGGATCTCGTAGCGGATCGGCACATCGGTCTGGCTGCGCCACATGTCGAGCAGGCGGGGGTCGGCATAGGCGTCCCAGGTCAGGAGCGCGATGCCGTCGTCCTGGGCAAGTGCCGTGCCGGGCAGGCCGCTTGCGGCGAGGCCGGCGGCCATGCCGCCCAGCACGCTGCGGCGGGACATTCCTCCGGCGCCGGGGTGGCGCAGGGTCTGGGGCAGTCTGGGTCGTTGGGCGGTCATCTTCATCCTCCTTGTTCGTATAGCGAACTATTGATCGTTATGCGGACAAATTCAAGCATGGAGACGCGCCGCAGGGCGGCTCAATAAGCCGCTGCATAGCGTTTCAGCATCTCCGCCTCGGGCAGGTCGGCGACCTCGCCCGCCTCGAAGCGCTTGTGGTCGAGGTAAAGCGCGATGAAGCCCTCGGGATACCAGCCCGCCACCTCGGGCGCGGTCTCGAGAAGATCGAGCGCCTCGGGCAGGCTGCGGGGCAAGGGGCGGATGCCCAGCTCGGCCAGCGCCTCGGGCGACATCTCCGAGAGGTCGCCCTCGGTCGGCTCCGGGCAGGGCAGCCCGGCCTCGACGCCCGCGGCGGCGGCATGGACCAGCGCCGAGAGCGCCAGCCAGGGCGAGGCGGCGGCGTCAGTGGCGCGGTATTCGTAGTTGAACTGCCGGGCACGCTTGTCCGGCGCATCGCTGGAGGTCGGGCAGATGCGCAGCCCCGCCTCGCGGTCCTGCACGGCGAGATTGGCGAAAGAGGCGCTCCAGCGGTGGGGCTGGAGGCGCGTGTAGCTTGGCACCGAGGGCGCGGTCAGGGCGCAGATCGCGGGCATATGCGCGACGATCCCGGCGGCGGCCTGTCCGGCGATGCGGCTCAGCTCGCAGGGGCCCTCGGGGTCGAAGGTCGCGGGATGGCCCTCGGCATCCCAGAAGCTCAGGTGGATATGCACGCCGTTGCCCACCGTCTCCGGGTCCGGGCAGGGCGTGAAGCTGGCGGTCTCGCCGCGGGCGCGGGCCACGGCGCGGATGATCTCGCGCAGAGCGATGGCCTCGTCGGCGGCGCGCAGGGCGGGCTGCGGCGGCAGGGTCACCTCGAACTGGCCGGGCCCGTATTCCCGCAAGAGCGAATCCGGCCGCAGCCCGGCGCCATGCAGCGCCCAGAGCATGTCCTCGAGCGCGCCCTGCGCGCGGTGGAACCCGGCGAGGGAAAAGCCGCTGTCGCCGGCGTGGTCGGGCAGGATGAACTCGTGCTCGAAGCTGGCCATGACATGCAGGCCGCTCGCCGCCTCGAAGCGCGCCAGCGCGTCCGAGAGGTGCTGGCTGAGGCAGGCCATCCAGGGGCTGCCGTCGCGTGCCGTGACATGGCCCAGCGTGAGCCGCAGGTCGGGGCCCGCGGGCATCGGGGCGGTGAAGCTGCGCTTGGGGTCCGGGCGCAGCAGCATGTCGCCGGTCGAGCCATAGGGCGAGGGCGCGATGCCGTCGAAACAGGTGATCTGCGCGTTGGTCGGCGTCCAGCCGACGCCCGAGCGGCAGCGCGCCTCGAGATCGGCGGCCGCGAAGCCCTTGCCGCGCAGCTGTCCGGCCAGGTCGGACAGGCCGGCCATATGGATGGGCAGGGGCATGGTCTCTCCTGATCGCCGCTTGTCTCCTTTCGTCATTTCTGAACAAATGTCCGAAATACGCAATGATTTTCCGGGGGTTTGGCCCGGAGTGCCGCGAGGAGCGCCCATGCCCAGCCCCTTCCTGTCGACCGAGAGCCGCGAGATCCCGATCGAGCCCGCGCGCGCCGCGCTGCTCTTCGTCGACGTGCAGAACTATTGCCTGCACCCCGAGGGCGGCGAGGTGCAGGAGGCCGACGCCGAGGAGCGCGCGACCCGGCACATGCCCTTCATCGAGAGGTTCCGCCGCGAGGTCCTGCCCAACATGCAGGCGCTGCAGGCCGGGGCGCGGGCGGCGGGGATCGAGGTCCTCTACACCACGATCGAAAGCCTGACCCGCGACGGGCGCGACCGCTCGCTCGACTACAAGATCACCGGCTTCAACGTGCCCAAGGGCTCTTTCGACGGGCGGGTGATCGAGGAGATCGCCCCGGGGCCGGACGAGATCTGGCTGCCGAAGTCCTCCTCTTCGGTCTTCGTCTCGACCCATATCGACTACGTGCTGCGCAACCTCGGGGTGGCGCAGCTCATCGTCTCGGGGGTGCTGACGGATCAATGCGTGGAAAGCGCGATCCGCGACGCCTGCGATCTGAACTACCTGGTGACCCAGGTGACCGACGCCTGCGCGACCTATACCGAGGCGCGGCAGGCGGCCTCGCTGTCCGCGATCAAGGGCTATTGCCGGCAGGTGACGACCGCGGCGCTTCTGGCGGAGCTGGAGGCGCGCGCGGGGTGAGGGCGGGGGTGCGGCGCGCCTAGGGCCTGAGCGCAAATAGGGCCGCCGAGATGTAGGTGTGCGCCTAGCTCGCCACGGCGTGCCTGCTCTAAGGGCGCGCCTCACCCCGTCTCGCCGCTGCCTCACCCGCCTTCAGAAGCCCGCCCTCAGGCCGATTGCGCCGCGACCGGCGCCTCGCTGCGCAGCACCGCCAGGAGGTCGTGGAAGCGGTCGCCCTGGATGATCACGTGGCGGCGCATGGCATCGGCGGCGGCGCGGTCGTCGCCCCGGCGGATCGCCTCGAGCACCGCGCCATGTTCGGCGAAGGAGCGCGCCACCCGGTTGCGCAGCCTGAGCTGCATCCGCCGGTAGGGCTGCAGCATGGCGTGCAGCCGCTGCGCCTCGCGGGCCATAAAGCTGTTGTGCGTGGCGCGGTAGATGCAGTCGTGGAAGGCGGTGTTCTCGGCGTAATAGGCCTCGTGTTCGCCCGCCTCCACGCGGTCGCCGCAGGCCATGTGCCGGGCCTCGAGATCGGCCAGCTCGGTCTCGGTGATCCGCCGTGCGGCGAGCCCCGCGCAGGTCGCCTCCATCTCGGCCATCATCTCGAAGCGCTCGGTCAGCTCTTCCAGCGACCATTCCGCCACGAAGCTGCCGCGCTTGGCGTGCACGCGCACGAGCCCGGTGGTCTCGAGCTGTTGCAGCGCCTCGCGGATCGGGGTGCGGGAACAGCGGAACTCGGCGGCCAGCGCCACCGGGTCGAGCCTGCTGCCCGGGGCGAAGCGGCCGTCGACGATGGCGCGTTCCAGGGCCTCGCGGATCCGCGTGGTGTTCGATCTGGCTGCCATGGAAAACCGTCCTTTCGTCTTGCGCCGGATCCATAAATCCTCGCGGAGGATATATCTACCACCCGCTGTGTTGCATGTTTCGCGACCCGGTATGCGTGTGACGCGGACCCGCTGCGGGCGGAGCGGGCGGTGTCGCGGTGGGACGCAGGGCAGGGGGGCGACCACGGCGGGACAGGCCCCAACCCACCCCACGCGCCAAGCGCGCAGGACCGGGTGCGACTGCCCCACAGGGTTGAAACCCGTGACCCCGGAGCCGCCCTTTGGAAGCGATTTCCGAAAAACGCCCAAATTCGGACATATGTTTTTTGTTTTGTTCCGGAAGGTTTGACAAAAGCCCTTTTGTGAAACGGATTGTCGATATCCCATGACGAGTTGCCTGTCGGGACTGAACGTGGACCTCGTGTTCCTGGGGGTCGCCCTTGTCTGGGTCGTGGCCCTGGTCATGCTTGTCTGGATGGCCGCCTTCCAGCGCTTCGAGGGCAAGCGCTACTTCATCGTCACCAACGTCAACATGCTCTGGTGGCTCGCCATGGTCGGGCTCGAGGCCGCGACCCCGGGGGCGGCCTGCAAGCTGGCCTTCTCGACCCTCTCCTGGCCGGCCATCGCCATGCTGCCCTTGGCCTGGTGCATGTTCGTCTTCGCCTATGTCGACGACGCCGCCTGGGTGCACCGCCGGAGCGTGCATCTGGGCGTGGCGCTCTTCTCGGCCCTCGTCGGCGTCGTGGCGCTGACCAACCCCTGGCACGGGCTTCTCTACGGGCCGGGCACCGCCATGGCGCCGGGCGCGGGCCGGATCAGCTATGTGCACGGGCCGTTCTTCTATGCGGTGGTGGCGGCGGTCTATCCCTTCGTCATGGCGGCGCTGATCTGCCTCGGGCGGGCCTTCACCCGGGCCGAGCGCCACGTCTGGCCGCTTCTGGCGACGCTGGTCCTGATCACCATCGCGCCGCTCTCGGCCAATGCGGCCTATGTCTTCTGGGACGTGACCTTCTTCGGGCTCGACCCGACGTCCTTCATGTTCACCTTCGGGGTGGTCGCCTTCTCCTCGATCCTGGCCAAGAGCAAGACCATGGACATGGCGACGATCGGGCGGCAGATCCTGTTCGATGCCACCACCGAGCCGGTGGTGGTGGTCGACCGGCGGCACCGCGTGGTGCTGCGCAACGCCGCCGCGCGGCGGGTGCTCTTCGGTCATGGCGCGGCCCCGGGCGAGGCGGTCCTGCCGCGCGGCGTGGCGCGCTTCCTCGGTGACCTGGGCCGGGCCGAGCGCGAGGCAGAGCCGCAGATCGTCGTCGGCGAGCGCATCTACGAGCCGCGCGTCTCCGAGGTCTCCGACCCTCTCAATCCGACCCGACGCAAGCTCGGCTGGAGCGTCACGCTGGTCGACATCACCGAGCGCATCAAGACCACCGAGGCGCTGGAGCTGGCCCTGCGCCAGGCCGCCGAGGCCAACCGCGCCAAGGACGAGTTCATCTCGGTCATCAGCCACGAGCTGCGCACGCCGCTGACCTCGCTCAAGGGCGGGCTGGCGCTGGTCCAGAGCGGGCGGCTGGGCGAGCTGACCCAGCCGATGCAAAGCTCGCTCGACATCGCACGGCGCAACGGCGAGCGGCTCTCGCGGCTGATCGACAACATCCTGCTGGCCCAGAAGATCGAGCTCGAGGCGCTGGTCCTCGACCGCACGCCGGTGGACCTCGCGGCGCTGCTCGAAGGCAGCATCGGCGAGAACCAGATGTTCGCCGAGGAGCGCAAGGTGCGGCTCGAGGCGCGCCAGGGCGGGCCCGCGCCGGTGATCCTGGGTGACGAGTTCCGCCTGCGGCAGGTGGTCGACAACCTGATCTCCAACGCCATCAAGTTTTCCTCGCCCGGGGCGGTGGTCGAGGGTTTCCTGGGGCTCGAAGGCGGCCGCGCGCGGCTTTCGATCAAGGACAGCGGGCGCGGCATCCCCGAGGGCGCCGAGGACCGGGTCTTCGGGCGCTTCGCCCAGGTCGACGGCACCAAGACCCGCAGCGCCGAGGGCTCGGGCCTGGGGCTGCATATCTCCAAGCAGCTCGTCGAGCAGATGTCCGGGGTGATCTTCTACGACAGCACGGTCGGGCAGGGGACGGTGTTCCACGTCGAGTTCGACCTCCTGGCCGAGGCCTCGCCGGATGTGGAGATGATGGCGGGCTAGGCGCGGCGGGCCCCGGGTGGGGCACGCCTTTTTCGCTCTCATCGGTCAAGGGATAGGTCCGCCCGTTCATGTCGCCGAGCGGCGCGGACGGGATGCCCGGACACCAAGTCATCCCACCGAATAAGGCTGGGGAGAGCCACGCTTTCTGCCATGCCGGGCAGGGCTTAAAACGCCCCGCCTTCCATGGCATCGCCTAAGCCCCCTCACCCCGCCGCGTCGCGCGGGGCCATGGCGTTCGAGCGGGCGATCAGGTCGACGCCCATCTGCGCAAAAAGCTCTGTGTAATCCAGCAGCACCCAGTTCTCGGCGATCCGGCCCTCGGCCACGCGGTAGAAATCCATCACCCGCAGGGTCAGCGCCTTGCCGCTCGCGGGCACGCCCAGGTAGTCGCCCTGGTGCGTCATGGTCATCGAGGGCCAGCCCGAGACCGCGGCGTAATTGCCGTTCCCGATCCGGCAGTAGTGATTGCCGCCCTTGCGGTCGGGGAAGGCGGTCAAAAAGGCGCTGCGGTGATCGCGCACGAAGCCACCCCAGCGGTAGTTCGAGCCGATCCCGCCCGGCCCGTACCACATCATGTGTTCGGCCCAGGCGCCGGTCGCCCCGGTCTGGTCGGCGCTCTCGAAGGTGGCGGGGTCGAAGGCGTGCAGGTCCGAGAGCATCCGCTCGACCACGTCGAGGCTCGCCGCGCCGTCGCCCGCCTCGGGCAGGACGCCGTCATGGGTGGCGGGGCCGGGAAAGAGCATCTCGGTGCCGAGCATCCGGGGCAGGGGGAAGCGGCCCGCCTGGCGCATGAGGTCGGGCAGGTCGAGGATGATCCGCGCCTCGGTGATCCGGCCTCCCTCGACGCGGTAGAACTCGCCCGCGCGCAGGAAGGCCAGGTGGCCCGAGGGCGCGAGCCCGGCGAAGGTGCCGGTGAAATCGCCCACGTAGTGGGTGACGCTCGCGAGCCAGTCGCCGCCGGTCTCGCGGCGGTTGGCCCCGGAGATGAAGATCTCGTCGCGCCGGTAGGCCCCGGCGAGCGCGGCGCGCAGAGGGCGGATGAAGCCCGCGATCACCGCGTCGCGGCCCTCGAGCAGTTCCAGCGGCGCGGAGAGGTGGAAGCGGCACTCCTCGGCCAGGCAGGCCTTGGCCCGGGTCTCGATCTCGGCCTCGGGGCCCGCGATCAGCGCCGCCAGCGCCTCGCGCAGTGCGGCGGCGTCCAGGGGTGTTTCCATCGTCTCGTCCTCGCTTCGCTCGATTGTTTTGCACACGATTGCAAAAAAGACTTGCCATGGGGCGGCGCTTCTGTCTAGCGTGTTTGCAATCGAGTGCAAAACGCTGCCGGCGCCGCGCTCCTGAAGGGGAAGACCATGGCCGAGATCGAGCTCAGGAACCTGTCCAAGCGTTGGGGCACCTTCATCGGCGTGGATCGCTTCGATCTGACCATCGCCGACCAGGAGTTCCTGGTGCTGCTCGGGCCCTCGGGCTGCGGCAAGACCACCACGATGCGGATGATCGCCGGGCTCGAGGATGCCACCGAGGGCGAGATCACCATCGGCGGCAAGGTGGTCAACGACCTCGACCCCAAGGACCGCGACGTGGCCATGGTGTTCCAGTCCTATGGCCTCTACCCGCATCTCAACGTCTACGAGAACATCCGCTTCCCGCTCCGGGTACGGAAGATCGACGAGGCGGTGCACGAGGAGCGGGTGATGCGCGCCGCGCGCATGGTCGAGCTCGAGGAGTTCCTGCACCGCAAGCCGGCCGAGCTTTCGGGCGGCCAGCGCCAGCGCGTGGCGCTCGCCCGCGCCATCGTGCGCGAGCCCAACGTCTTTCTCATGGACGAGCCGCTGTCGAACCTCGACGCCAAGCTTCGCGTCTCGACCCGGGCGCAGATCAAGAACCTTTCCCACGAGCTGAAGGTGACGACGATCTACGTCACCCACGACCAGATCGAGGCGATGACGCTCGCCGACCGGGTAGTGGTGATGAAACAGGGCGTGGTCCAGCAGGTGGGCACCCCCACCGAGATCTACGACAACCCCGCCAATGCCTTCGTCGCGGGCTTCATCGGCTCGCCCGGCATGAACCTGCTCGAAGGCCATGTCACCGGCGGCATCTTCGAGGGCGACAACGTCCGCGTCGAGGGGCTCTCGGTGCCCGACGGGCCGCTGACCCTGGGCTTCCGCGCCGAGGACGCGCGGCTGGCCGAGGCGGGCGAGGCGGCGGCGATCCGCGCGCCGCTCTACACCGAGGAACTTCTGGGCGATGCCACCATGCTCTCGGTCAAGGCCGGCGGCGCGCTGGTCTCGGTCAAGGCCTCCAAGGAGGTCCGCGCCCGGATCGGCGAGGACATGGCCTTCCACGTGCCGCCCCAGGCGGTGCATCTGTTTCAATCCGGCACCGGCGCGCGCCTGGCCTCCTAGCGGAAGGGCGGCGCCCCGAGGGGAGGAGGGGCGATGACGGCGACACGACCTGCGCAAGCCGCGCGCCCGGCCCCGGCACCGGCGCCCCGTCCTGTGACCGTCCCGGCAGCGGGCGGACCCGAGATCGGCCCCGCATGGCCGGTATCCCCCGCGGCGGGCGCCGCGTGGCAACGACAACTGGGAGACATGAGATGACCTACAGATCGATCCTGCTGGCCGGTGTGGCCAGCCTCCTGGCGACAACCGCCAGCGCCGACTGCGCCTTCGAGAACGACACCCCCGTCAGCATGCTGTCGGCGGGCTTCGAGGCCTGGAAGGCGGTCAGCGACGCCATGGCCGAATGCGGCAACTTCAGCGCCGAGCTGGACCAGGAGTTCCGCACCAAGCAGCCCGAGGCCTTCTCGGCCAACCCCTCGCTCTATGCTTTGGGCGGGGTGTCGAACGGCACCATCACGCCCCTGATCAACGAGGGCCTGATCCGGCCGCTCGACGATCTGGTCGCGGAATACGGCCAGAACCTCAACGACAACCAGCTGATCCGCATCGACGGCCAGATCATGGCCGTGGGCATGATGGTGAACACCCAGCACCTGATGTATCGCGCCGACATCTTCGAGGACTTGGGCCTCGAGGTGCCCGAGACCTGGGAAGAGGTGCTCGCCGCCGCCGAGGCCATCGAGGCCGCGGAGGTCGTCGACTACCCGCTCGGCGCCACGATGAAGTCGGGCTGGAACCTCGCGCAGGACTTCAACAACATGTTCCTGGGTTTCGGCGGCAGCTTCACCGACGCCGACAACATGCCGACCATCAACACCGAGGCCGGGGTGAACGCGCTCGAGATGATGAAGGCCATGACCGACTACATGGACCCCGAGTATCTCGTCTCCGACTCGACCTACGTGCAGCAGCAGTTCCAGCAGGGCAAGATCGCCATGGCGAACCTCTGGGCCAGCCGCGCGGGCGCCATGGACAACGAAGAGGAATCCTCGGTCGTGGGTCTGGTGGAAAGCGCCGCCGCGCCGCGCGCCACCGCCGACGGCCCGCCGGCCACCACGATCTGGTGGGACGGCGTCGTGGTCGCCAAGAACATCTCGGACGAGGAAGCCGAGGCGGCCTTCCGCGTCGCCATGGAGGGCATCGACAGCGAGATGGTGCAGGGCGCCAATGACGCCGCGATCTGGCTGGTGCAGGGCTACGAGCCGACCCGGCTCGCGCAGGGCGCCATCGCCACGCTGCAGTCGCAGCCCGGCGCCACGGCCTATCCCTCGACCACGGCGATGGGGCTGATGCACACCGCCATCGGCAACAACGTCTCGGCCTATCTGACCGGCGACAAGGACGCCGAGCAGACGCTCGCGGACATCGAGGCCGACTACATCACCAGCGCCCGCGAGGCCGGCCTGATCCAGGGCTGACCCCGCACCACGGGTCCGGCCCCGGCGGTCTCTCCCCCGCCTGGGGCCGGTCCCACCGCCCTTACCGACGCCCCCGTTCCCCGCGCGACCGGCCAAGCCCCGTGCGCGCCAGCCAAGGAGAAAGCGCATGAAGCCCCGGGTTTTCGCCGCGTTCGTCGCGCCCTCGCTCCTGATGATGCTGATCTTCATCGCAGCACCCCTGGTGTCGGTCTTCGCGCAGAGCTTCTACGTCACCCAGCCGGTCTTCGAGCGCGTCGAGGTCGAGACCTGCACGCCAAGCTTCCCGACCGCGATCTGCACCACCGAGACGAAAAGCCGGCCGGTCCTGGACGCGGCGGGCGAGGTGCAGACCCAGACCCGCTACGTCGGGCTCGAGAGCTACCGCAACATGCTGCAGCTCGACCGCGTGGGCGAGGCGCTCTCGTCGGGGCGGATCGGGCAGATCCTCAACATCGACTTCTGGTCGGCGCTGCGCTTCACGCTGATGTTCACGCTGATCACCCTGCCGATCGTGATCGTCGCGGGGCTGGCCATCGCGCTGGCGGTGAACAACGCCGTCAAATCGCTGCGCGGGCCGGTGATCTTCATCTCGCTTCTGCCCTTCATCATCACCCCGGTGATCGGCGTCCTGTCGATCCGCTGGCTTTTTATCGGCGACGGCATCCTGACGGCCTTCCTCGAGAACATGCTGGCGCGCGACATCGCGATGTTCGCCCAGGGTTGGACGATCGAGCTGATGATGCTCTTCTACCGGGTCTGGCACGTGGCGCCCTTCGCCTTCGTGATCTTCTACGCGGGCCTGCAGACGGTGAATCAGGACACGCTGGAGTCGGCCATCGTCGACGGGGCGAGCCGCTGGCAGCGTCTGCGCTTCGTGGTGATCCCGCACCTCGGGCCGCTGATCACCTTCGTGGCGCTGATCCACCTGATGGACGCCTACCGCGCCTTCGAGGAGATCGTCGGCTTCTCCAGCCAGAGCCACGTCATCTCGCTGCAATGGCTGACCTACGACCTGCTCCAGCCCGACGATGCCGGCAACCGCGCGATCAGCCGCGCCTCGGCCTCGGCGATGCTGACCATGATCGGGGTCGTGATCCTGCTCATCGCGCCGGTCCGCCGGGCCTGGCGTGAACACAAGGGGTTCCGCTGATGACCGCCAAGACGCTTCGCCAACCGCTGCCGCTGCGCCTGGCCTCGGCGGGATTCCTCGCCTTCTGGTGCCTGCTGGCGATCTTCCCGATCGCCTGGATCGCGATCATGAGCGTGAAATCCCCGGTCGACGCCTTCTCGGGCAGCTTCTCCGAGGTGCTGACCGGCCCTGCCACCCGGGCGGGCGGCGCGGGCCTTTCGGTGATCGACCTGGTGCTGGGCGGCGCGGTGATCCTGCTGCTGATCCGCTGGGCCTTCACCGGCCTGCCGGGGCTGGTGCGCCGCCGGACGCCCGCGGGCCTTCTGGCGCTGGGCTGGCTCCTGGGAGGGCTCGGCTACGCGGTCCTCTTCGGCGCGGTGGTCTTCTGGCTCCTGCCCACGGTTCTCGGCCCGCTCGACGCGGCACTGGGGCCGCTCGGCGCGCCGGTGATCGGGGCGACCTTCGATCACTACTACGCGGTCTGGGTCGAGAACGCCTTCTACCGCAACTTCATCAACTCGCTGATCGTGACGGCGGGGGTGGTGACGATCTCGCTGACCGTGGGGACGCTGGCGGGCTACGCGCTGGCGCGCTCGCCCTCGAACCTGGCCTTCTGGCTGCTGATCGCGGCGCTGATCTTCCGGGCGCTGCCGCATTCGGTGCTGGTCGCGGGCTACCTGCCGGTCTTCATCAACTCGCGCGACTGGCTGGCGCCGATCTTCGGCGAGGCCGCGCCCACGCTCTACGGCCAGCCCTACGCGGTGATCGCGGTGCTGGTGGCGATCAACCAGCCCTTCACCATCTGGATGCTGCGCTCCTTCTTCCAGAACATCCCGACCGAGCTCGACGAGGCGGCGCGGGTCGACGGCTGCACCCATTTCCAGGCCTTCCGGCAGGTCATCATGCCGGTGATGTGGCCCGGGGTGATCACCACCGGCCTCTTCAGTTTCCTGTTGGGCTACAACGACTTCCTGGTGACCTCGCTGCTTCTGGACGCGCAGAACCAGACCATGGTCCCGGCCATCGCCAGCTACTTCAACCGCGAGACGACGACGACCGACCAGGTCGAGGCCATCGCCGCGGCGGTCTCGATCACCGCGCCGCTCTTCGTGCTGGTCATGGTGTTCCAGCGCCAGATCGTCTCGGGTCTGACCGCGGGGGCGGTGAAGGGATGAGCCGCCAGGCCCGCCACGCCAAGATCGCCCGGCACCCGGCGCTGAACCGGATGCCGCGGGACTGTCCCGACGGGGGCGGCTGAGCCCAGCCGCAGACCGCCGCAAGACAGACCCAGAGACAGGAGAGACCGGGCCATGAAAGGTTCCCGACCCGAACAGGCCGCGCTGAGCCGCGACACCGACCTAAGCAAGACCGAGGACACCCGCCGCGTGATCGAAGGCATGGTGGACGGGCTCAACGACCACCGCATCGACGACATCGGCGCCTTCTTCGCCGAGAGCTTCCGCTGGATGGGCAATTATGGCTGCGGCACCAAGACCGGGCTGCGGGAGTTCCAGGAGAACTGGCAGCGGCCCTTCCAGGCGGCCTTCTCGGACAAGGTCTGCATCGACGAGGCGCGGCTCTTCATGGGCGAATGGGCCGCGGCCTTCGGGCGGCAGGAGGCCACCCATGCCGGGCCCTTCATGGGCATCGCCGCCACCGGCCGCCGGGTCGAGATCCGCTACATGGACTTCTGGAAGGTCGAGGACGGCCGGATCACCGACAACTGGGTGATGGTCGATTTCCCGCATGTGCTGGCGCAGCTCGGCCATGACGTCTTTTCCGGCGAGGGCTGGGAGGCCTTCGACCGCGGCGAGAGGGTGCCGCCCCGTCCCGCCCCATCCGACAGCCAAGGAGAGACCCGATGAGTGTTGATTATCTGAAGCGTGGCAAGTCCGAGGCGGCGCGCGGCGAGGACGACGCCAAGACCCGCGCCATCGTCGAGGCGACGCTTGCCGACATCGAGGCCCGGGGCGACGCCGCGGTGCGCGCGCTGAGCGAGAAGTTCGACAACTACAGCCCCGCGAGCTTCCGGCTGACCGAGGAGGAGATTGAGCGTTCGATCGCGCAGCTCTCCGCCCAGGAGCTGGCCGACATCCGCTTCGCCCAGGAGCAGGTGCGCGCCTTCGCCGAGGCGCAGCGCGCCTCGATGACCGACGTCGAGGTCGAGCCGATGCCGGGCGTGATCCTCGGCCACAAGAACATCCCCGTCCAATCCGTCGGCTGCTACGTGCCCGGCGGCAAGTTCCCGATGGTCGCCTCGGCGCATATGTCGGTGGCCACGGCTTCGGTCGCGGGCGTGCCGCGCATCGTCGCCGCGACCCCGCCCTGGCAGGGCGCGCCCAACCCCGGGGTCATCGCCGCCATGCATTTCGGCGGCGCGCATGAGATCTACGTGCTCGGCGGCATCCAGGCGGTCGGCGCCATGGCGATCGGCACCGAAAGTATCGACCCGGTGCATATGCTGGTTGGCCCCGGCAATGCCTTCGTGGCCGAGGCCAAGCGCCAGCTTTTCGGGCGAGTAGGCATCGACCTCTTCGCCGGGCCGACCGAGACCATGGTGATCGCCGACGAAACCGTCGACGCCGAGCTCTGCGCGACCGACCTCCTGGGCCAGGCCGAACACGGCTACAACTCGCCCGCGGTGCTGGTCACCAATTCCCGCAAGCTCGCCGAGGGCACGCTTTCGGAAATCGACCGGCTGTTGAAGATCCTGCCCACCGCCGACACCGCCCGGGTCAGCTGGGAGGACTACGGCGAGGTCATCCTTTGCGACAGCTACGACGAGATGCTCTCCGTCGCCGACGAGATTGCCTCCGAGCACGTGCAGGTCATGACCGACCGCGACGACTGGTTTCTCGAGCACATGACGAGCTACGGGGCGCTCTTCCTCGGGCCGCGCACCAATGTCGCCAATGGCGACAAGGTGATCGGCACCAACCACACGCTGCCGACCAAGAAGGCGGGCCGCTACACCGGCGGGCTCTGGGTCGGCAAGTTCCTCAAGACCCACAGCTACCAGAAGGTCACCAGCGACGCCGCGGCGGCCGAGATCGGCCGGGTCGGCTCGCGGCTCTGCATGCTCGAGGGCTTCGTGGGCCATGCCGAGCAATGCAACATCCGCGTGCGCCGCTACGGCGGGGACAACGTGCCCTACGGCGCGGGCGCCCGGCCCAAAGAGGCCGCGGAATGAGCACCTCGGACCCAACCCTCGCGGCGCCCGCAAGGGCACCCGCGGAGCGCGACCGCCACAGCCGCCACAAGGCGCTGATCGCGCCCCTGCGCGCGGCGATGTATGACTTCGAGGAAGGCGCGGTGCGCCATGCGCTCGCCGATCTGGCCGCCCCGGATGCGCTCTTTCGGCTCTGCCATCCCTTCGGCGACAGCACCGGCTCCGAGGCCTTCTACGACAGTGCCTTCCGCGACCTCCTGGCCGCCTGGCCCGACCTCGAGCGGCGCGACACCATCGTCATGGCGGGATCCGACGAGTTCGGCGCCGACTGGGTCGGCTGCGGCGGCTATTACACCGGGGTCTTCACCGGCCCATGGCTCGACATCCCGCCGACCGGCCACCAGGTCACCATGCGGTTCCACGAGTTCTACCGCTTCGCCGAGGGCCGGGTGGTGGAGTTCCAGGCGCTCTGGGACATCCCCGAGGTGATGATGCAGGCCGGCGCCTGGCCCATGGCGCCCTCGCTCGGCCGCGAGTTCCACGTGCCGGGGCCCGCGACCCAGGACGGGCTGGTGCCCGGCCCGCATGACGCCACGAAGTCCGAGGCCACCCGCCAGCACATCGTCGACATGCTCGACCACCTCAAGAAGCACCCCAGCCAGGGCGGTCCCGAGGTCATGGAAATGGAGCGCTTCTGGCATCCGCGCATGAACTGGTACGGCCCCTCTGGCATCGGCACCGGGCGCGGCATCGCGGGCTTCCGCAACTGGCACCAGATCCCCTTCCTGAACGGCATGCCGGACCGCGGGCAGTATCTCGACGAGATCACCTATCACTTCTTCGGTGACGGCGATTACGCGGCGGTGACCGGCTGGCCGAACATGGTCCAGACCGTGACCCACGACGGCTGGATGGGCATCGCGCCCGCGGGGCGGAAGATCACCATGCGCAGCCTCGACTTCTGGCGGCTGGAGGATGGGCTGATCCGGGAAAACTGGGTGCTGGTCGACCTCCTGGACGCCTACCGGCAGCTCGGGGTCGATGTCTTCGCGCGGCTGCGCGAGTTCAACAAGGCCCGCAACCTGGGCCGCATCGCGGTTCCGGGAGGTCCGGCATGAAGCTGCCCCGCACCCCGTCGTTCCGCCTTGATGGCAAGCGCGCGCTGGTCACCGGCGCCTCCTCGGGCATCGGGCTCGGCTGCGCGGTGGCGCTGGCCGAGGCGGGCGCGCATGTCACCTGTCTCGCCCGCCGCGAAGGCCCCCTGACCGAGGCGGTCGAGGCCATGCGCGCCGAGGGTTGGCAGGCCGAGGCCCGGGCCGGTGACGTGGGCGACCTCGCGGCGCTCGACGCGCTTTTCGAGACGCCCTTCGACGTGGTGGTCAATGCCGCCGGCATGGCCCGCCATGCCCCGGCGCTCGACACGACGCCCGAGGATTTCGACGCCGTCCTGCAGGTCAACCTGCGCGCCGCCTACTTCCTGTCCCAGCGCGCCGCGCGGGCGCTGAAGGCCGCGGGCAAGGGCGGCTCGATCGTGCATGTCTCGAGCCAGATGGGCCATGTCGGCGGCATCGACCGGGCGGTCTACTGCGCCTCGAAACACGCCGTCGAAGGCATGGTGAAGGCCATGGCGATCGAATGGGGCCCGCTCGGCATCCGCATCAACACGCTTTGCCCGACCTTCGTGCGCACGCCGCTGACCGAGGCGACCTTTGCCGATCCGGCGAAACGCGCCTGGCTCGAAGAGAAGATCAAGCTTGGCCGGGTGGGGCAGGTGGAAGACGTGATGGGCGCGGTGCTCTATCTCGCCTCGGAAGCCTCGGCGCTGGTCACCGGATCGGCGCAGATGGTCGACGGCGGCTGGACCGCGGAATGAGCGCGCCCGGCGACACCGAGGGCCCGAAGCCCGAGAAGATCACCGCCCAGGACGTGGCGCGGGCCGCGGGCGTCAGCCGCTCGGCGGTGAGCAGGGTCTATACGCCCGGCGCCTCGGTCTCGGAGAAGACCGCCAAGAAGGTGCGCGCCGCGGCCGAGACGCTGGGCTACCGCCCGAACGTCCTGGCGCGCTCGCTGATCACCGGGCGCAGCCGGATGATCGGCCTCGTGGTCGCCTACCTCGAGAACTACTTCTACCCCGAGGCGCTGGAGAAGTTCTCCAAGGCGCTGCAGGCCGAGGGCTACCACGTTCTCATTTTCATGGCTTCGCAGACCGCCGGCAACATCGACGACGTGATCGACGAGATCCTCGACTACCAGGTGGCGGGCATCATCGCGGCCTCGGTGGCCATGTCCTCGAACCTCGCCACCCGCTGCCGGGCGCTGGGCGTGCCGGTGGTGCTCTTCAACCGGGCCCAGGACATGAGCGGCGTGGGGGCGATCACCTCGGACAATTTCTCCGGCGGGCGCGAGATCGCGCGGTTCCTCCTGGCCGGCGGGCACGAGCGCATCGGCTATATCGCGGGCTGGGAGGGCGCCTCGACCCAGCGCGACCGCGAGGCGGGCCTCATGGCGGGCCTGGCCGAGGGCGGGGCGCAGCTTTTCGCGCGCGGGCAGGGGGATTTCCACGCCGACCGCGCCCGCGTCGCGGCCCGCAAGATGTTCGCCGCGCGCGACCGCCGCCCCGACGCGGTCTTCGTGGCCAACGACCACATGGCCTTTGCCGTCATGGATGTCCTGCGCTTCGAGCTCGGCCTCTCGGTGCCCGAGGACGTCTCGGTCGTGGGCTTCGACGACGTGCCGCCCGCGGCCTGGCCCGCCTATGCGCTGACCACCGCCCGGCAGCGCGCCAACCTCATGGTCGAGCGCACCGTGGCGACGCTGCTCGACCAGATCGAAACCCCGGGCGTGGCCCCGGTCAGCGAGGCCATCGAGGCGCCGCTGGTCGTCCGCCGCTCGGCCCGGATACCGCAAGGATGGACGACATGAGCGCGATGCACGGCTTTGACCCCAAGTTTCGGGATTTCCCCGATTACATCATCGGCATCACCAAGGAGATCTGGGAAGACCGCGGCATCGCCACGCTGCACGACTACTACGCGCCGAAGATCGTGGTGCGCTCTCCGGCCTCGGTGGTGGTGGGCAACCAGGGCGTGATCGCGGCGACCATGGCGACGCTCTCGGAGTTTCCCGACCGCACGCTCCTGGGCGAGGACGTGATCTGGTCGGGCACGCCCGAGACCGGGATGCTGTCCTCGCACCGGATCATGTCCCATGCGACCCACACCGGGCGCGGGGTCTACGGCAATGCGACCGGCGCCAGGCTGCGCTACCGGATCCTCGCCGACTGCCACGCCAAGGACAACGCCATCGACGACGAATGGCTGATCCGCGACCAGGGCGCCATCGTGCGCCAGCTCGGCTGGAGCCCGCGCGACTACGCCCGCGACCTCATCGCCCGCGAGGGCGGGCCCGAGGCCTGCGTGCGCCCCTGCACCCCGGCCAATGACGTCGAGGGCCCCTACAAGGGCAGCGGCAACGACAACGCCTGGGGCGCGCGCTACGCCGATCTCCTGAGCCGGATCATGGGCGCAGACCTGGCCGCGATCCCGGCGGAATACGACCGCGCGGTGCAGGCCCATTACCCCGGCGGGGTGGAGGAACACGGCACCGGCGCGGTCGACCGCTTCTGGATCGGGCTGCGCGCCTCCTTCCCCTCGGCCCGCTTCGAGATCCACCATCGCATCGGCCGCGAGGACGCGCTGATGCCGCCCCGCGCCGCGATCCGCTGGTCGCTCACCGGCAAGCACGACGGCTGGGGCGTCTTCGGCGCGCCGACCGGGGCCGAGGTGCATGTCATGGGCATCTCCCACGCCGAGTTCGGCCCCTGGGGGCTGCGCCGCGAATTCACGCTCTACGACGAAACCGCGGTCTGGAAGCAGATCCTCCTCGCCACCGGCGATGTGGAGGCTGCCGCCCCCGCAGAAGATTGAGGAGACCAGGATGACCCCCGAGGAGATGTCGACCCGGATCGTGCGCTACGGCGAGCTGAAGCCCTGCCGCACCGCCTTCATCGACGCCCATACGCCGGGCTCGGACCAGAAGGAGAACTTCACCATCATCGGCGGCGGCGTCTCGGAAAGCGCCGACCAGCACGTGCACATCAACATCCCGCATGGCTTCAACATCGGCGCCGCGGGCCAGCCGCCGCATTGCCGCAACAGCCTGCATTCGCATCACACCGCCGAGGTCTTCTTCGTCCTCAAGGGCCGCTGGAAGTTCTTCTGGGGCCGCTGGGGCGACGCCGGCCATGTCATCCTCGAGGAGGGCGACATCTTCAACATCCCCACCGGAATCTTCCGCGGCTTCCAGAACGTCGGCACCGACTACGGGATGATCATGGCGGTGCTCGGCGGCGACGACGCGGGCGGCGGCGTGGAATGGGCGCCGCAGGTGATCGAGGACGCCCGGGCGCATGGGCTGGTCCTGGGCGAGAACGGCAAGCTCTACGACACCAAGAAGGGCGAGGCCCTGCCCGAGGGCGTGGCGCCCATGCCGCTTCTGAGCGATGCCCAGCTCGAGACCTATCTCGAGCCCCATGCCGCCGAGGTCATCCCGCGCCATGTCGCGCGCTACCTCGACCTTGCCGCCATGGCCGACGGCCGCCCGGTCAAGGTCATCGGCGAGGACGGCTGCCTGCCCGACCGGCCGGGCTTCGAGGTCGACCTCGTGACCCGCGCCTCGGCCAGCGACAGCCCGCACCGCCACGACCGGCCCTCGGTGCTGATGCCGGTCTTCGGCCATTGGCGCATCGACTGGGAGGGCGGCAGCACCGTCCTGGCCCCGGGCGACACCATGAGCATGCCCGAGAACATCGACCACAGCGCGGTGCCCGCGATGACCGGGGAGGCGGCACTTTACCACATCCTCGGCACCGGCGATCCCGCCGGTCCGACGTGGAAGGGCTGAGGGGGACCGCTATGTCGCGCCGGGCAACGCACATCATGACGGAGGCTTATGCCCATGCCCGGCCTGTTCCTCGGCTCGATCGGCACGCTCGCCGAAACCTCGGACCTGCAACGCGACAGCTTCAACACCGCCTTCGCGGAGGCCGGGCTGGACTGGCACTGGAGCGCGGAGGACTACCGCGAGATGCTGACCACCTCGGGCGGGCGCGAGAGGATCGCGGCCTATGCCGAGGCCCGCGAAGAGGCGGTGGACGCGGCCGCGCTGCACGCCCGGAAGAGCGCGCTCTTCCAGGAGCGGCTGGAGCAGGGCGTCGCGCTGCGCCCCGGTGTCGCCGAGACGCTGGAGGCCGCCCGGGAGGCGGGCTGGGTCACGGCGCTCGTGACCACCACCGCGCCGGCCAATGTCGACGCGCTCCTGGCGGCGACGGGGCTTTCGCGGGACAGCTTCGCGCTGGTCGTGGACACCGACAGCGCCGTGGCCCCGAAGCCCGACCCCGAGGCCTATGCCCACGCGCTGGGCGCGCTGCGCCTCGCGCCCGAGGAGGCGGTGGCGGTCGAGGACAACCCCGGCGGCCTCCGGGCCGCGCGGGCGGCGGGGCTGGCCTGCCTCGCCTTCCCGGGGGCCTTCCACGACCCGGCCAATTTCGAAGGAGCGGCGGCGCTGGTCTCGCACCTCGCCCTGCCGCAAGACATGATGGCGGCCTGAGGCCCGGCAGGGCTCACGGGCGCCTCGGAAAGGAGACGAGATGCCCGTGAAAACCACCCATGTCGGCAGCCTGCCGCGCAGCCAGGAGGTCGTCGACTTCATCTTCGCCCGCGAAAAGGGCGAGGACTACGACCCGGCGGCCTTCTCGGCCACGATGAAATCGGCGGTCTCCGAGACCGTGCGCCGCCAGGTCGCAGCCGGGGTCGACGTGGTCTCCGACGGCGAGACCTCGAAGATCAGCTACGCCACCTACGTCAAGGACCGCTACACAGGCTTCGACGGCGACAGCCCGCGGAACGCGCCGGCGGACCTGAAGATGTATCCGAGCTTTCTGGACCGCATCGCCTCTTCCGGGGGGACGCCCAGCTATGCCCGGCCGATGTGCGTGGGCGAGGTGCGCTCCAAGGGGCAGGGCGAGCTGCAGGAGGACATCGCCCATCTCAAGGCGGCCATGGCCGAACACGGCGCAGAGCGGGGCTTCATGAACGCCGCCTCGCCGGGGGTGATCTCGCTGTTTCTGCAGAATGATTTCTACAAGACGCGCGAAGCTTACTTGGCCGCGCTCGCCGACGCGATGAAGGAGGAATACGAGACCATCGTGGCCGCCGGGCTCGACCTGCAGCTCGATTGTCCCGACCTCGCGCTCTCGCGGCACATGCTCTTCACCGAGCTCGCGGACGAGGAATTCCTGAAGGTCGCGCAGGGCCATGTCGAGGCGCTGCGCCACGCGCTGTCTGACGTGCCGCAGGACAATGTGCGGCTGCACATCTGCTGGGGCAACTACGAGGGCCCGCATGTCTGCGACATCGGCATGGAGAAGGTCTTCGACACGCTCATGTCGGTGCCCGCGCGCTACGTGCTCTTCGAGACCTCGAACCCGCGCCACGGCCACGAATGGCAGGTCTTCCGCGACCGCCGCGCGGATATTCCCGACGACAAGGTGCTGGTGCCGGGCTGCGTGGACACGACCACCAATTTTGTCGAACACCCCGAGCTGGTGACCGAACGGCTGCGCCGCTTCACCGATCTCGTGGGCGCGGAGCGGGTCATGGCGGGCTCGGACTGCGGCTTCGGCACCTTCGCGGGCTACGGCGCGGTCGACCCCGAGATCGCCTATGCCAAGCTCGCCTCGCTTTCCGAGGGCGCGCGCCGGGCATGAGCACGCCGCTGGTCCTTCTTCCGGGCATGATGTGCGACGCGCGGCTTTTCGCGCCGCAGATCGCCGCGGTCTCGGGGCGGCGCGTGGTGCATTGCGCGCCGATCAGCGGGCAGGACAGCACCGCCGCGCTGGCCGCCGAGGTGCTGGCCCATGCGCCACCGCGCTTCGCGCTGGCGGGGCTTTCCATGGGCGGCATCGTCGCCATGGAGATTGCCCATCAGGCGCCGGAGCGGCTGGCGGGGATCGCGCTTCTCGACACCAACCCGCTGGCCGAGGCGCCCGAGGTCCGTGCCGCCCGGGGCCCGCAGATCGAGCGGGTGCGCGCGGGCGGGCTGGTCCCGGTCATGCGCGACGAACTGAAGCCGCGCTACCTGGCCGAGGGGCCGGGGCGGCAGGCGATCCTCGATCTCTGCATGGAGATGGCGCGCGACCTCGGCCCGGAGGTCTTCTGCCGCCAGTCGGTGGCGCTCCGCGATAGGCCCGACCGGCAGGCGGCGCTGGCCGCGCTCACCGTGCCTGCGCTGGTGCTTTGCGGGCGGCAGGACGCGCTTTGCCCGGTCGAGCGGCACGTCTTGATGCACAAGCTCATGCCGCAGGCGCGGCTCGAGATCATCGAGGGCGCGGGTCATCTGCCCGTGCTCGAAGCCCCGGACCCCACGACTGCCGCGCTGCTGCGCTGGCTGGAGGAGACATGACCCCCGATCTTCTGACGCTCCTGCGGGCGGTCGACACGCCGACCGTCTGCAACGCCATCGAGACCGCCCAGGGCAGGCGCGGCTTCGACGCCTTCACCCGCGGCACGGTTCTGTCGAGCGCGCCCGAGGCGGGCGCCCTCGTGGGCCGCGCCCGCACCGCCCAGATCGCCGCCGCCGAGCCCCCGAGTGAGGATCCCGGAACGATCCGCGCCCGGCGGATGGACTATTACCGCCACATGGCCGGGGCGGATGCGGGCGCGCGCGAGGGCCCGGCGCTGGCGGTGGTCGAGGATCTCGACGGCACCGAGGCCGTCGGCGCCTTCTGGGGCGAGATCAACACCACGGTGCATCGCGGTTTCGGGTTGGCCGGCGCGCTGACCAACGGGGTGATGCGCGACCTCGGCGACATGGCCGAGGGCTTCCCGGTGATCGCGGGCTCCATCGGCCCGAGCCATGCCTTCGTGCACGTGCGGAGCGTGGCGCAGCCGGTCACGGTCTTCGGGCTGCGGGTGGCCCCGGGCGACTGGGTGCACGCCGACCGTCACGGCGCGCTGGTGATCCCCGAGGAGCTTTTGCCCGATCTGGGCGCGGCCATCGCGAAGATGCAGCGCACCGAGGCGATTGTGCTCGAGGCCGCCCGCGCGCCGGGCTTCGACTTCGCGGCGTTTGAGGCGGCTTGGATGGCTTTCGAGAAGGCGCGGACGTGAGGGGGGTAGGGGAGTAGGGGGCAGGGCGCGCTGGCTGAGCGGGGCGCTTTGGTACGGAGGCCGGGTCGCGCTTCAGTTCCGACAGAAAGCGGGACGTTGCGCGGCTTCAAATGACGCTCCGCCGCAAGACGTGCCAACCGCCCAACATTTGCCTTTAGCGACGCCCATCACCATCCACACCCCCTTGCGCCCGAACAGCACCGAAGGTGCCGGGCGCGCGCCGGACCGGCCCGATGGGCCGGCGCTCCTTGGGGTGGCGTGTATAGCTATCCCCTAGTCCTGATCTTGTTGGGATAAAGCGCGCAGCTCGGAGGTCGGCAGCGCCGGCCCCCGGTCCGGCGCGCGCCCTATCTTCGACGGTGGGCGAGCGGTCGTCCTGGGCGTCTTGCGGGTTTTCAGGGTTTGCCGGGCGTCACCGGTGCTCGGCCAAAAAAAGCCGCCCCGACCAACGCAACAATCCCCCCACCTCACGCCCGATCCCCGACGTGCAGCGCCACCCCGCGTTCGGCGCATTTCTCGCGCAGCGCGGGCGAGGGGGCGCGGTCGGTGAAGAAGGCCTCCAAGTCCGCCAGCGAGGCCACCCGCACCGGGGCGTTGCGGCGGAACTTCGAGTGATCGGCGACCAGGAAGACCCGGCGCGACTGCTCCAGGATGGTGCGCGTCACGCCCACCTCCTGCATGTCGAAATCGAGGATGTCGCCATCCTCGTCGATCGCTGAACAGCCGATCACCGCGATGTCGAACTTGAACTGCCGGATGGTGCGCTCTGTCAGATCTCCGGTCAGCCCGCCGTCGGCGCGGCGGAGCGCGCCCGCGGTCACCACCACCTCGCAGTCGGGGTTGCGCGCCAGGATCGCCGCGACGTTGAGGTTGTTGGTCACCGCCAGGATGTTGCGATGGGCGAGCATCTGTTCGGCCACGGCCTCGGTGCTGGTGCCGATGTTGAGGAAGACCGAGCAGTCATGCGGGATCGCCGCCGCGCAGGCGCGGGCGATCTCGGCCTTGCCCTCGGCGTTGAGCCCGCGGCGGTCCTCGTAGCCGATGTTTGTGGTGCCCGAGGGCAGCACCGCGCCGCCGTGCACCCGTTCGAGCCTCCCGGCCTCGGCCAGGTCGGTCAGGTCGCGGCGGATGGTCTGGAGCGTGACGCCGAAGTGCTCGGCCAGGCCCTCGACGGTGACCTTGCCCTCGCGGCGGGCGATCTCGAGGATTTCCGGGTAACGGATCGATTGTGACACGGCGGCATGTCCTCCTGATGCCATTGTTCCCCTGTTTTCGTTTTTGTCAATTGCCCTAACGGCAGTCATGCCCGCTAGGGGTGAAAATCGCCGTTTTTCAGCGGATTGCCGCGTTTCGCCCCGGATTTTCGCTCGCCCAAATGCGCGAAAAAGAAAAAAACCGAAAAATTTTTGTTTCAAAACGCGCGGCGCTCCGGTAGGGATGGCGAAGGAAACGCTGGGTTTGGGAGGGCGCAGTGACCGGGAGGCCATCGGAAGAGTTCGACCTGTTCGTCATCGGCGGCGGCATCAACGGATGCGGCATCGCCCGGGACGCCGCCGGGCGTGGGCTCTCCGTCGGGCTGGCCGAGATGAAGGACCTCGCGTCCGCGACCTCCTCGGCTTCCACCAAGCTCTTTCACGGTGGGCTGCGCTATCTCGAATACTTCGAGGTGCGCCTGGTCCGCGAGGCGCTGGAAGAGCGCGAGACGCTCCTGCGGGCCATGCCGCATATCTCCTGGCCGATGCGCTTCGTGCTGCCGGTGCACCGCGACATGCGCTTCGAGGGCACCACCCCGGTGTCGAAGCTCCTGTCGACGGTGATGCCCTGGATGAAGGGGCGGCGCCCGGCCTGGCTGATCCGGGCGGGGCTTTTCATGTATGACCACCTGGGCGGGCGGAAGATCCTGCCGCCGACGGCGAGCCTCGATCTGCGGACCGCCCCCGAGGGCGCGCCGCTCGACGACCGCTTCACCCGGGCGTTCGAATATTCCGACTGCTGGGTCGAGGACTCCCGGCTGGTGGTGCTGAACGCCCGCGACGCCGAGGCGCGCGGCGCGACCATCCTGCCGCGCAGCCGCGTCGTCGCCGCCGAGCGCGCGGGCGAGGGCTGGCGCGTCACCCTCGAGACCGAAAACGGCCACCGCGAGATCCGCGCCAAGGCGCTGGTCAATGCCGCCGGCCCCTGGGTCGGCGAGGTGATCCGCGGCACCATCCGCACCGAGAGCCGCGAGCGCGTGCGGCTGGTGCGCGGCAGCCATATCGTCACCCGCCGGCTCTTCGACCACGACAAGTGCTACTTCTTCCAGGGCCGCGACGGCCGCATCATGTTCGCAATCCCGTATGAGCGCGACTTCACCTTGATCGGCACCACCGATCAGGAGCACGATGCCCCCGCAGACCCCCCGAAGTGCACCGAGGCCGAGCGTGATTACATGATCGACTTCGTGAACGCCTACCTGAAGACCCCGATCTCGGCCGCGGATGTGGTCTGGTCCTACTCGGGCGTGCGGCCGCTTTACGACGATGGGTCCAGCTCGGCCACCGCGGCGACGCGGGACTACACGCTGAAGGTCGACGACGCGGGCGGCGCGCCGGTCCTGCATGTCTTCGGCGGCAAGATCACCACATACCGGCGGCTTGCCGAAAGCGCGATGCGCGAGCTTTCGGGCTATTTCCCGGCGCTTCCGGGGGCCTGGACCGCGGGCGCGCCGCTGCCCGGGGGCAATTTCCCGCATCACGCGGTCGCGGCCGAGATCGCCGGGCTGGCGCGGGATTATCCCTTTCTCGACATGGCCTGGGCCCGGCGGCTGGTCCGCGCCTATGGCACCGAGGCGCGCGCGCTTCTGGGCGCCGCGCAAAGCCGCGACGACCTGGGCCGCGACTTCGGCGCCAGCCTGACCGAGGCCGAGGTGATCTGGCTGATGGACCACGAATGGGCCGCGAGCGCCGAGGACGTGCTCTGGCGGCGGACGAAGCTCGGGCTCCGGCTCGGGCAGGAGGAGACCGAGGCGCTGGCGGCCTTCATGACCCGCCGCGCCGGTGAGGAGCGGCTCGCCGCGCAGTGACGCGCGCGCGACCCGAGGAGGAGAAGAGGCGGATGACGCTCACGCTCGAAAACGTGTCCAAGGTGGTCGGGTCCGAGACCCACATCCATCCCACCGACATGGTGCTGGACCCGGGCACGATGAATGTGCTCCTGGGCCCGACGCTGGCGGGAAAGACCTCACTGATGCGGCTGATGGCGGGGCTCGACGTGCCCACCACCGGGCGCATCCTGTGGAAGGGCGAGGATGTGACCGGCATGCGGGTGCAGGACCGCAAGGTCGCCATGGTCTACCAGCAGTTCATCAACTACCCCTCGATGACGGTCTACGAGAACATCGCCTCGCCGATGCGGCTCCTGGGCCTCGACCGCGCCGAGATCGACAGCCGGGTCCGCGAGGCGGCCGAGCTGATGAAGCTGTCGCCGATGCTCGAGCGCAAGCCCCTGGAGCTCTCGGGCGGCCAGCAGCAGCGCTGCGCCTTGGCCCGCGCGCTGGTGAAGAACGCAGGGCTGGTGCTGCTCGACGAGCCGCTGGCGAACCTCGACTACAAGCTGCGCGAGGAGCTGCGCGCGGAGATCCCGCGGATCTTCGAGGAATCCGGCTCGATCTTCGTCTATGCCACCACCGAGCCCGAGGAGGCGCTCTTGCTCGGCGGCCAATGCGCCACCCTCTGGGAGGGCCGGGTGACCCAGTTCGGCCCGACGCCGCGGGTCTACCGCCAGCCCGCCGACATGACCACGGCGCGGGTCTTCTCGGATCCGCCGATGAACTTCCTCGAGGTCGAGAAGCGCGGCGAGGCCCTGCATTTCGGCGACGGCCAGTCGGCCTCGGCGCCGGCGCTTTTGGGCGGGCTCTCCGACGGGCGTTACATCGCGGGCTTCCGGCCCAACCACCTCGAGCTCGAGCCGCACGAGGGCGCCATGGCCTTCGAGACCACGCTGACCGTGACCGAGATCACCGGCTCGGAGACCTTCATCCACCTCGACCATCACGGCGACCGCTGGGTCGGGCTGGTGCATGGCGTGCGCGCGCTGACCCCGGGGCAGGGCCTCACGGCCTATCTCGATCCCGCGCATGTCTACCTCTTCGACGACACCGGCGCGCTGAAGCAGGCCGCGCCCTATTCGGAGGCCGCGTGACATGGCGAAGATCACCCTCGACAACCTCGCGCATTCCTACCTGCCGAACCCCGGCTCCGAAGACGACTTCGCGCTGAAGGAGCTGAACCACGACTGGCAGGACGGCGAGGCCTATGCGCTCCTGGGTTCCTCGGGCTGCGGCAAGTCCACGCTTCTCAACATCATCTCGGGGCTCCTGCGCCCGAGCCACGGGCGGGTGCTCTTCGACGGCAAGGACGTGACCGACGCGCCCACCGCCGAGCGCAACATCGCCCAGGTGTTCCAGTTCCCGGTGGTCTACGACACGATGACCGTCCGCGCGAACCTGGCCTTCCCGCTGAAGAACCGCGGCATGCCCGCCGAAGAGATCGCCCGGCGCGTGCAGCAGGTCGGCCAGATGATTGGCATGGAGGCCGAGCTCGACCGCAAGGCGCGCGGGCTGACGGCGGATGCCAAGCAGAAGATCTCGCTCGGGCGCGGCATGGTGCGCGAGGACGTGAACGCGCTGCTGTTCGACGAGCCGCTGACGGTGATCGACCCGCATATGAAGTGGGAGCTTCGGACCCAGCTGAAGAAGCTGCACCACGATTTCGGCCACACGATGATCTACGTCACCCACGACCAGACCGAGGCGCTGACCTTCGCCGACAAGGTGGTGGTCATGTATGACGGCCGCGTTGTGCAGATCGGCACTCCGCAGGAGCTCTTCGAGCGCCCGGCGCATACCTTCGTGGGCTATTTCATCGGCTCGCCCGGCATGAATGTCTTCGACGCCGAGGTCGCCGGCAGCGAGGCGCGCATCGGCGAGACCCGGATCGCGCTGCCCTCGGCCTTCGAGACCGGCGCCGGCGCCACCCAGATCGGCGTCCGGCCCGAATTCCTGCAGCTCGCCGCGGGCGGCGAGGGTCTGCCCGCCAAGGTGCTGCGCGTCGAGGACGTGGGCCGCCACAAGATCGTCCGGCTCGAGGTCGGCGGCCGGCAGGTCAACGCCACGCTGCCCGAGGGCGCGGGCGTGCCCGGCGGCGCCGACCGCATCCGGTTCGAGCCCCGGGGCATCAATGTCTATGAGAACGACTGGCGCGTGACCCCCGCCAGCCAAGGGGAGGCGTGATTATGAACAAGACGGTTAACCAAAAGGCCTGGTTCCTGGTCCTGCCGGTCCTGGTGCTGGTCGCCTTCTCGGCGGTGATCCCGCTGATGACGGTGGTCAACTACTCGGTGCAGGACACCTTCGGCAACAACGTCTTCTTCTGGAACGGCATCATGTGGTTCGAGGAGATGCTGAACTCCGACCGCATGTGGAACGCGCTCGGACGCCAGGCGGTCTTCTCGGCGATCATCCTCGCCATCGAGGTGCCGCTGGGGGTCTTCGTGGCGCTGAACATGCCGAAGAAGGGCTTCTGGGCCTCGTTCTGCCTGGTGGTCATGTCGCTGCCGCTCCTGATCCCCTGGAACGTGGTGGGCACGATCTGGCAGATCTTCGGCCGCGTCGACATCGGGCTTCTGGGCTACACGCTCGACGCCATCGGCATCAACTACAACTACACCCAGGGCTATTACGCCGCCTGGACCACGGTCATCGTCATGGACGTCTGGCACTGGACCTCGCTGGTGGCGCTCCTGGCCTATGCCGGCCTGCAATCGATCCCCGACGCCTATTACCAGGCCGCAAAGATCGACCAGGCCTCGCGCTGGGCCGTGTTCCGCTACATCGAGCTGCCGAAGATGCTGGGCGTGCTGATGATCGCCATCCTGCTGCGCTTCATGGACAGCTTCATGATCTACACCGAGCCGTTCGTCGTGACCGGCGGCGGGCCCGGCAATGCCACCACCTTCCTGTCGATCGACCTCGTGAAGATGGCGCTGGGGCAGTTCGATCTCGGTCCCGCGGCGGCCTTCTCGATCATGTACTTCCTAGTGATCCTGGCGATTTCCTGGGTGTTCTACACCGTCATGACCAACCTCGACAAAAGGGATGCAGGCTGATGAGCGACACCAGTGCAGCCCCCGGCGCCGCGACGCTTCCCGGCGATCTGAGCGCCTCCCGCGAGCGGGTGAAGACCAGGACCGCACGGCGCTTCCGCCCGAACGGATCGGCGGTGGTCATGGGCCTCTACCTGCTGTTCCTGATGCTGCCGATCTACTGGCTCTTGAACATGAGCCTGAAGACCAACGCCGAGATCCTCGGCAGCTTCACGCTCTTTCCGCGGGACCTGACCTTCCAGAACTACGTGACCATCCTGACCGATGCGTCCTGGTACATGGGCTACGTCAACTCGCTGATCTACGTGTTGATGAACACCGCGATCAGCCTCGCGGTGGCGCTGCCGGCGGCCTATGCCTTCTCGCGCTACAGCTTCATCGGCGACAAGCACCTGTTCTTCTGGCTCCTGACCAACCGGATGGCGCCGCCGGCGGTCTTTGCGCTGCCGTTCTTCCAGCTTTATTCCTCGGTGGGGCTCTTCGACACGCATATAGCGGTGGCGCTGGCGCATTGCCTCTTCAACGTGCCGCTGGCGGTCTGGATCCTCGAGGGCTTCATGCGCGGCGTGCCGAAGGAGATCGACGAGACCGCCTATATCGACGGCTATTCCTTCGGGCGGTTCTTCGTGAAGATCTTCATGCCGCTGATCTCCTCGGGCATCGGCGTGGCGGCCTTCTTCTGCTTCATGTTCTCCTGGGTCGAGCTGCTCTTGTCGCGGACGCTGACCTCGGTCAACGCCAAGCCCATCGCCGCCACCATGACCCGCACCGTCGGCGCCTCGGGCATCGACTGGGGCGTGCTGGCCGCCGCCGGGGTGCTGACCATCGTGCCCGGCGCGCTCGTGATCTACTTCGTGCGCAACTACATCGCCAAGGGCTTCGCCCTGGGGAGGGTGTGATGCCCCGGACGCGCCAACTGATGCGGTCCCCGCGCGCCCGGGCGCGCGGCGGCAACCAAGGGAGCCTCTGACATGGCATGGATGGCCTGGACCTGGCCCACGGCGGCCTTCTTCGCGGTGATCGCCGCGCTGCTGATCCTCTTCACCTTCCTCGCGATCAAGCGGCCGGAGACGCCGCGGGTGGGGATCCTGGGGATCGAGACCACCCGGGGCGACCGGCTGTTCATCACGCTTCTCGCCTCGGCCTTTCTGAATTTGGCGTGGCTGGGCTTCGGGATCGCCCCGCAGCCCTACGCGCTCCTGGCATGTCTCGTGCTCGCGGCGGGGGTCTTCCGCTTCGTGTGACGGGTCATTTTCGAAGAACGTTCAATAACGGGAGGATTACGAATGAACGTTTCACTTAGAACGACCACCGCCCTGGCGGTCGCGCTGGGGCTGGTCTCCGGACCGGCCTTCGCCGACATGGAGGCGGCCATGGCGTTCCTCGACAACGAGATCGACGGCATGTCGGTGCTCACCCGCGAGGAGCAGGAAGCCGAAATGCAGTGGTTCATCGACGCGGCCGAACAGTTCCGCGGCATGGACATCTCGGTCGTCTCCGAGACCATCACCACGCATGAATACGAAGCCCAGGTGCTGGCCAAGGCCTTCTCGGAGATCACCGGCATCAACCTCACCCACGACCTGATCGGCGAGGGTGACGTGGTGGAAAAGCTGCAGACCCAGATGCAGTCCGGCCAGAACGTCTATGACGCCTATGTCAACGACAGCGACCTGATCGGCACCCATTGGCGCTACCAGCAGGCCCGCAACCTGACCGAATGGATGTCGGGCGAGGGCGCGGATGTCACCTCGCCGACGCTGGATCTCGACGATTTCATCGGGACCTCCTTCACCACCGGCCCCGAGGGCGACCTCTACCAGCTGCCCGACCAGCAGTTCGCGAACCTCTACTGGTTCCGCTACGACTGGTTCACCGACGAGAAGAACATGGAGGACTTCAAGTCGGAATACGGCTACGACCTGGGCGTCCCGGTCAACTGGTCGGCCTATGAGGACATCGCCGAGTTCTTCACCGGCCGCGACATGAGCCACATGGGCGTCGAGGGCGAGGTCTTCGGCAACATGGACTACGGCAAGAAGGACCCGAGCCTCGGCTGGCGCTACACCGACGCCTGGATGTCCATGGCCGGCATGGGCGACACCGGTGAGCCGAATGGCTTCCCGGTCGACGAATGGGGCATCCGCGTCAACGACAACTACCAGCCGGTGGGCTCCTGCGTGACCCGCGGCGGCGCGACCAACTCGCCCGCGGCCGTCTACGCCGTGACCAAGGCCATCGAATGGCTTGAGAAGTACTCGCCCCCGACCGCCGCGGGCATGACCTTCTCCGAGGCCGGCCCGGTTCCGGCGCAGGGCCAGATCGCCCAGCAGATGTTCTGGTACACCGCCTTCACCGCCGACATGGTCGGCGACGGTGCGGATGCGGTGCTGAACGAGGACGGCACGCCCAAGTGGCGCATGGCCCCCTCGCCGCATGGCGCCTACTGGGAAGAGGGCATGAAGGTCGGCTACCAGGACGCCGGTTCCTGGACGCTCCTGAAGTCCACGCCTGCGGACCGCGCCAAGGCCGCCTGGCTCTACGCGCAGTTCGTGACCTCGAAGACCGTGGACCTGAAGAAGTCCGACGTCGGCCTCACCTTCATCCGTGAGTCGACCATCAACTCGGACCACTTCACCGATCGCGCGCCGAACCTCGGCGGCCTGGTCGAGTTCTACCGCTCGCCCGCGCGCACCGAATGGTCGCCGACCGGCCTGAACGTGCCGGACTACCCCAAGCTCGCGCAGCTCTGGTGGCAGAACATCGGTGACGCCATGTCCGGCGCCAAGACCCCGCAGGAGGCGCTCGACGCGCTCTGCGAGGCGCAGGAATCGGTGCTCGAGCGTCTCGAGCGTGCCGGCGTCCAGGGCGACCTGGGTCCGGTAATGAACGAGGAGCAGGATCCCTCTTACTGGCTCGAGCAGGCCGGCGCACCGAAGGCGGCGCTCGAGAACGAGGACGAGGAGCCCAAGACGGTCAGCTACGACGAGCTGATCCAGTCCTGGCAGCAGTAAGTGCCTGATCGCCTCCGGGCCGGGAGACCGGCCCGGAGGCCCCCGAGTATGAGTTCCGGCCCGGCGTTGGGAGATCCCCGCGCCGGGTCTTTTTTGTGGGCTAGGGTTGTCGGGGCAGGGGGGCTGTCGGGCGGAGACCTCGAGTGGGCGCTGCGGGCGTGATGCGGGTCACGGCTCGGAGCGAGCCCGCGCGCTGCGAGGGCCATGCGGCTTGTCACTAAGAGAGTGGCCGCGCGCCGCGAGAGAAATACGGTTCACCGTTTAAATCGAGACCGCGCACCCCTCAGGAATAGAGCCGCGCGAGCTGCGCGCAGGCGGCCCGGGCGCGCTCGTGTTTGCCCTCGTCCAGGAAGGCCTCGATCCGCTCCAACGCCGGCCCGGTAGAGAGCGCGTCGAAGGCGAAGCCCGGCGCGGGATCGCGGCGGCGGCTCTCGAAGTAGAGGACCGCGCTGTCCTCGGCCCCGTAGCCGTATTTGTAATCCTCGTTGCCGTGGCAGAAGTCGTAGCAGATCAGCCCCTCGGAGATCGCCCATTCGATGCTGTGGAAATGCAGCGCGCTGCCGATGAAGCTTTCCTCCGCCTCGGGGTCGCGGCCGATCACGATGAAATGCGCGGAGCCCGCCTCGCGGTCGATGACATGGCCAAGCGCGCCGATGGGATCGCTCCCGCGCCGCAGGACCGGCAGGAAGAGCGTGCCCGTCGCCTGCGCCGCGCGCAGGACGGCGGCGTAGTTGCTTGCCACGCGCTCGGCCACTTCGGCGCCCTTGCTTTCGGTCCAGGCGGCCAGCCAGAAGCGGGTGAGCGCGGCCAGATCCGCCTCGAAGCTCTCTGCATCCGCATGGGTGATGCTGTAGCCGCCGCCCTCGAAATGCGCGCGCCGGTCCTTGCGGAGCCGCTGGCGCTTGCTGCGGCTCACCTGGGTCGCGAGATAGGTCTCGAAGCTCTCGGGCAGCTCGACCTGCGGGCACAGCAGGTTGTCGGTGGTCTTGCCGTTGATGCGGTAGTCGCGGAAGCGCACCGGCAGGCCCTGGGCCTCGAGCGCCTCGGTGAAGACCCGGCAGCGGCGCGCCTGGGCGACGTAGCGCATGGAGAAGCGCACCCAGGGCATCCGCGCGAACTTGGCCGCCAGTTCCGCCAGCGCCTCGGCCTCCTGCTCGGGCTGGCAGAGAAAGCCGGTGTATTCGCTGAAGAGAAGCCGCCCGCCGGCCTCGATCTCGGTCTGCAGCTCGTTGCGGCTGACCGACCAGTGCAGCCGGTACTTGAGCGGCAGAAGCGCGATGACCCGGTCGCCGTCGCCGCCGTCGCGGACCACGAAGACGCTCCAGCGGTAGGGCCGGTCGCGGAAGGCCTCGTTCATCCAGGCCCAGCTGAGAAAGACCGTCGCCTCGGGGTCGCGGGCCTCGAGCGCCTCCCACTCGGGGCGCAGCGCGGCGAACTCGGCGGGGCTGTCGACCACCTCGGTGCTGAGGCGGGGGGCGGCGCGGGTGATGCGGGTGTCGGCTTTCATGGGCTCAGGCCTCCGCCAGGGCGACGCCCGACCGGATGACCTGGCGGAAGTGCCGCTCGGCCTCCTCGAAGTCGCGGGCCACGGGCTGGGTCAGGGCGTTGCGCGCCGCGAAATAGGCGCCGACGCGGCAGATATGGGCGGCGAACTCGGGGTGCATGCCGACGCTGTCGTATTTGCGCACGCGGGTCTTGCTGCGCCAGCCGCGGCGGCGCACCTCGTCGATCAGCAGGTCGAAGCGCTGCGCGGCGTGGAAGGTGAGATAGAGCGCGAGATAGTCGAGATAGGCGTCCAGCGTGTCGCCCTGGGCGGGGTCATAGGCGTCGACCACGATGGCCTCCATGTCCTCGGGCGCGAGCGGCCAGGCCTCGTCGCCGATCAGCCAGGCCAGGTCCTCGGCGCCGTGGCGCGCGCCGGAATATTCGAAGTCGAACCAGCGCAGCCGGTCGTCCGCGCCGATCGCCGCATTGCCCGACCGGCAGTCCCATTTGACGAACTGCCGCCCCGGGCGGGCAAGCCGGGTCTTGGCCTGGTCGCGGTCGATCGCGGCGCTGCGGCCTTCGGAGAAATCACTCAGGATGTCGGTCCCCGCGACCAGCCCTTCGAGCCAGGCGTCGTTCTGGCCCAGATGCGGCAGCGCCTCGGAGAGCCCCGCCGCCCGGCCCGCCGCCTGGATGCGGAAGATCGCCGAGACCGCCCGATGCGCGAGGTCCGCCTTGGCCGCGCGGCCGGCCTTGGCGATCTCGAGGTTGAGCCGCCGCCCGCCGACGTCCGACTGAAAGAGGATCTCGCCGTCGACGCCCAGGCACTCCGGCAGGTCGTCGCAATGCTGGCCGAGCTGGCGCAGGGTGAAGGCCTCGACATGGGTGCGGCGGAAGTTCGGGCGGAGCGTGGCGATGATCGTTCGGTCGGGGAAGACCAGCCGGTAGCTCGACCGGCCGTCGCCGCCCGGCGCCTCCAGGTCGCGGACGCTCTCCTTGAAGAGCGCCTCGGCGCTCGCGATCACCCGCGCCTTGCGGTCTGCGCTACTGCCCATGCCAGGTCCTGCCCGTTTGTGCCTCTGCCCCCGCGGCCCGCGCGGGCCACGCGCGGAACAGGGGTCAGGCGGCAGCCTGCGCCGCGAAGCCGGCATTTTTGAGGTCAGAGCGTGGAAATTCCCCGGGGCCGTGATTCGGGCCGCTTGCCACACAACCGCCACGCGGATTGGTGCCGGATGGCTCGCCTTGGCGGGTGATGCGCGGGGATCGTTTTCAGCATGTGAACAATTGAGGCCGAAATTTGTCCGAATTAGGGAAAACATGGCTTTTTCGTGGTGCGCCCCTAGGCTGGGCCAATCGTTTTCCGACGCTGACGGAGCATTCCGACGTCCGGGTCCGCCGACCGCGTGCCCCGCGTCGACCGCGTTCGCGCGAGCGGGATCGGCGTGTCTGATGAGGAGGGGAAGATGTCGTATTGGTACACGTCTAAGAGCGGGTTTTCCGATCCGGGCTGCGAAGGCGGGACCCACCACAACGCCGCCGCGAGCGGCGGAAACTCCTACCACAACGGCGGGGTCGAGGGGGATGCCTTCTCGGACTGGTACGACACCCACCTGAAGGCGGCCTTCGACAAGGACGGCAAGGACGGCAGGGGTAAGACGGGCCCCGATGAGCCCGAGGGCAGCGGCGGGTCGAAGGGCTCTGGCGGCAGCGGCGGGTCGAAGGGCTCTGGTGGCAGCCGTGGGTCGAAGAGTTCTGGCGGCAGCGGTGGGTCGAAGGGCTCTCGCGGTAGCGGAGGCTCGAAGGGCTCGGGCGGCAGCGGTGGCTCGAAGGGCTCTGGCGGCAGCGGTGGGTCCAAGGGCTCCGGTGGCAGCCGTGGATCGAAAGGTTCCGGCGGCAGCGGCGGGTCGAAAGGCTCGGGTGGCAGCGGCGGCTCGAAGGGCTCCGGTGGCAGCGGTGGGTCGAAGGGCTCCCGCGGCAGCGGTGGCTCGAAGGGCTCTGGCGGCAGCGGTGGGTCGAAAGGCTCCGGCGGCAGTGGTGGGTCGAAAGGCTCCGGCGGCAGCGGCGGCTCGAAGGGCTCCGGTGGCAGCGGCGGCTCGAAGGGCTCTGGTGGCAGCCGTGGCTCGAAGGGCTCCGGCGGCAGCGGCGGGTCCAAGGGCTCGGGCGGCAGTGGCGGATCGAAAGGCTCTGGCGGTAGCGGCGGCTCAAAGGGTTCTGGCGGCAGCGGTGGCTCGAAAGGCTCGGGCGGCAGCGGCCGGTCGAAGGGCTCCGGTGGCAGCGGCGGGTCGAAAGGCTCCGGTGGCAGCGGCGGGTCGAAAGGCTCGGACGGAAGCCGTGGGTCGAAGGGCTCCGGTGGCAGCAGAGGGTCCAAGGGCACCGGCGGCAGCGGCGGGTCGAAGGGTTCCGGTGGCAGCGGCGGGTCGAAGGGCTCGGGCGGCAGCCGTGGGTCGAAGGGCTCCGGTGGCAGCGGTGGGTCGAAAGGCTCCCGCGGCAGCGGCGGGTCGAAGGGCTCGGGCGGCAGCCGTGGGTCGAAAGGCTCCGGTGGCAGCGGCGGATCGAAGGGCTCTGGCGGCAGCCGCGGGTCGAAAGGCTCCGGCGGCAGCCATGGGTCCGGCGGGACCAAGGGTTCGGGGGGCTCCAAGAAAAGCCTGCCGGAGTTCACCCATTTCGCCGAGGACGACGGCTATCCGACATGCGAGGACGTCATGTCCCTGATGACCTACAGCGCCTCGAACGGGACGGCGCCGGGGACCAAGGGCACGGCGGGCGCGGGCGAGGGCTACGACGTGCTGTTATGAGTGCCGGCCCTCCCGGCGACGGGAGGGCTTTTTTCGGTGTGGTGTGATTTGGGAAGACCCCCGGGGGGAGGCTTTGTGCCCGCCGGGGTGTTTCTTTTTGGGGAGGCGTTTGGTCGGCGGACTTGGCGGTGACTGGGGTCGGGGCACGATCCGGCGGGTGCTGGGCTGAGAGAAAAGCGGCGCCCCTTAACCGTTGGTTGCGCACTCCAAGCTTAGCCGAAGCTCCGGGCTAAGCCACCAAACCCCCAAGCCTCACCCCTGCGAATAAAACGGCAGGCCCACGTAGTTCTCCGCCAGGCTGGCCTGGGCGGCGGGGGAGCCTTCGAGGTATTCCAGCTCGGCCTCCTGCATGCGCTGGTCGAAGGCGCTCTGCTCGGGGAAGCGGTGCAGCATGGTGGTGAGCTGCCAGGAGAAGCGCTCGCTTTTCCAGACGCGCTTCAGGGCGGTCTCGGAATAGCTGTCGATGCCCGCCGCCTCGCCGCTGTCGTAATAGGTGCGCAGCGCGTCGGAGAGATAGCGCACGTCGCCAAAGGCCAGGTTCAGCCCCTTGGCGCCGGTCGGCGGCACGATATGGGCCGCGTCGCCCACCAGGAACAGCCGCCCCCAGCGCATCGGCTCGGAGACGAAGCTGCGGAGCTGGGCGATGCTCTTCTCGATCGAAGGCCCCGTGACCAGCCGGTCGGCGGCGTCCTCGGGAATGCGGCGGCGCAGCTCGTCCCAGAAGCGGTCGTCGTCCCAGGCGGAAAGATCCGCGTCGGCGGGCGTCTGCACGTAGTAGCGGCTGAGGTTTTCGCTGCGCATCGAGCAGAGCGCGAAGCCGCGGGCGTGGTTGGCGTAGATCAGCTCTTCGCTGACCGGCGGTGTCTCGCTGAGGACCCCGAGCCAGCCGAAGGGATAGACCCTTTCGTATTCGCGCCGGACGCTTTCGGGGATGGCCTTGCGGCTCGGCCCGTGGAAGCCGTCGCAGCCGGCGATGAACTCGCAGTCGATGCGCTCTTCGCGGCCCTCGCGGGTGAAAGTGACGAAAGGCGCGCCGCCGTCGAGGTCGTGCAGGGCGACGCCCTCGACCTCGTGCAGGATCTGGCCCTGCATGGCGTCGCGCGCCTTGTAGAGCTCGGCCGTGACCTCGGTCTGGCCGAAGACCATGACGCGCCGCCCGGTGTGGCGCTCGAAGTCGATGCGGAAGCCGCGGTTCTGCGCGGCGAGATAGGTGCCGCCATGCGGCTTGCCCTCGGCGAACATGCGCTGGGCGACGCCGGCCTCCTCGAGCAGTTCGACCGAGCCCCATTCCAGCACGCCCGCCCGGATCCGCCCGAGCACATGGGCGCGCGAGCGGCGCTCCAGCACGATGGTGTCGATGCCGGCGCGGTGCAGCAGCTGGCTCAGCAAGAGCCCCGACGGCCCGCCCCCGATGATGCAGACTTGTGTGCGCATTGATCGAACGCCTCCTGGGCGCGATAGTAACGGCATGGCAACTCGTTAACATGGCGGGGCAGAACCATCTCCGGCACGAATCGAACATCCCGGCGGGAAATCCGCAGCTTCGCGCTTTACGGTGAGAGCGCGCGCTTTCCCGATGTCCTGCACTGCGAGACGATCTCGGACCGGGCGGCGGAGAACGCCTGGACGATCCGCACGCACCGCCATCCGTTGCTGCATCAGCTGATCCTGATCGAGGAGGGGCGCTTCTCGGTCTGGATCGACGGGGTGCGGCGCGAGTTCGCCCGCCCGGTGCTGATGAACGTGCCGCCGGATCACGTGCACGGCTTCCGCTTCTCGCAAGGCATGCGGGGCTATGTGCTCTCGGTGCCCTCGGAGACCCTGCCGGACATCTGCTACCGCGACGAGACGGTGCTGGCGCGGCTCGCCAAGCCTGCCTTCCTCGAGCCAAGCGCGCCGCTCGTCGCCGCCTTCGGCCGGTTGCACGGCTGGCACGAGAGCCCGGGCGAGTTGCGCGCGCCGGTCCTGCGCGCGATTGCCTGCGAGATCCTGTGCCTCGCCGCCAGCCAGGCCCGCCCGCGTGCCGCGCCCGGCGGCTCGCCCCGGCAGATCCAGCTGATCGAGAGCTTCGAGACGCTGCTGCAGGCGCATCTGCGCGAGCGCTGGCGGGCGGGGGATTACGCGCGGGCGCTGGGGGTGTCGCCCACGCATCTGACGCGGATCTGCCGGGCGGCGGCGGGGATCTCGGCCTCGGCCTGGATCGACCGGGCGACGGTGACCGAGGCCTGCCGGCAGCTCGCCTACACGGTGCGGCCGGTGTCGCAGATTTCCTATGACCTGGGCTATGAGGACCCCTCGCATTTCTCGCGGGTGTTCCGGCGGGTGATGGGGCTGTCGCCGAGTGCTTACAGGGGGTGAGGGGGCTGTGCGTTGCGTGGGCACCCGGCGGGTGCGGGGGCGGCGCTGAGTACGCACCCGAGGGGGAGGAAGGCAAAGGTCGCAGGGCGTGTTGGGTTTGGCGGAGGGATCACGACGTGAGGGCAGGCGGCGCTTTGGGGCGTCGCGGTCTTGGTCCTGCCGTGGCGGCGAGGAGATTGGATTTTCGGGGCAGGGGAGAACGGCAGGTTAAGTCTCGATCTCCCGGTCCAACCACGCAACCAACACGCCGCAGGAAACAACGCGCCCGCTCGAACCCCGCGCCTCTTGCGCCCGAATAGCACCGAAGGTGCCGGGCGCGCGCCGGACCGGCCCCTTGGGCCGGCGCTCTTGTGAGTGGCGTGCTCAGCTATCCCCTAGCCCTGACCTTGCGTGGACAAAGCGCAAAGCTCGGAGTGAGGCGGCGCCGGCCCCCGGTCCGGTGCGCGCCCTCTGGTGGGGCGTGTTGAGAGGGGGTCGGGAGGGGGCGCCACGGGGGACGCTCCGCTCAAAATCCCGCCCAATCCCCGCCCGACCAAGCCCGCAGCCCGGCTCCCTCAATTCGGTCCGGCACCCTCAATCCCCGCCCGACCGGCCCCTCGGCCCGGCCCCCTCAATTCGGCCCGGCACCCTCAATCCCCGCCTGACCAGCCCCGCAGCGGAATACCCCCAAACCCCGCTCCCCACGACTTCCCCAGCGAATCCAACCGCCTGCGCGCCGTCCCCAGCCGAAGCCCAGAGCGCACCGCGCATCAGGGTTGACCCAGCGCCATCTCATATCTACAAAGTGAAACACAATTCCGCACAGTGGAAATGGGAGGAGACCATGACTGTACTGAAATCCGCACTCGCGGGGGCCCTTATGGTGGCCGCAACCGGCGCCAGCGCCCAGAGCTTCTTTGTCGGCGAGGCGGGCCCGAACCGCGGCGCGCGCGGCGAATCGCTGAACTTCTTCGCCGAGCAGGTCGAGGAACTGTCCGGCGGCGAGATGTCGCTCGACATCCAGTGGGGTGGGGCGCTCTTCAAGGCCGGCGCGGCGCTCTCGGGCATCGCCGACGGCGTGGCCGACATGGGCACCATCATCGCCGTCTATTTCCCCAAGGAAATGGCCCCCTACCGCATCGCTGACATGCCGCTCGAGAACGCGGACGCCTGGGTCGGCATGAAGGCCACCGACGAGATCATGCGCTCGAACGAGGGCATGAAACGGGTCATGGCCGAGCAGAACCTGGTCTACCTCGGCACCTTCACCACCTCGGCGGTGCACATCGGCTGCCAGGGCACCGCGATCCGCTCGGTCGAGGACATCGAGGGCCTCAAGGTCCGCGGCGTCGGCGCCTATGGCGACACCTTCGGCGATTTCGGCGCCAACCTCGTGCCGATGTCGATCTATGACGCCTACCAGGGTCTCGACACCGGGCTGATCGACTGCTCGCAGACCTATTCCTACGCCACCGCCGCGCTCAAGCAGCAGGAGGTGATCGACAGCTACACCATGCTGAACTGGGGCCAGACCGGCGCCCTGGGCATCTTCATGAACAAGGATTCCTTCGACCGTCTCGAGGCCGAGCAGCAGGAGATCCTGCTCGAGGCCGGCAAGATGATGTCGGACGAGCTCGGCCGCCTGATCACCGCCGACAACGAGGCGGCGATCCAGACCATGAAGGACGCGGGCGTCGAGATCATCGAGCTGCCCGCCGAGGACCGCGCCAAGCTGGTGGAAGCCGGCAAGCCCTATGTCGACGAATGGGTCGAGCAGGTGAACGGCATGGGCCTCGACGGCGAGGAGATCCTCGCGACCTACAAGGAGCTCTTGGCGAAATACGCCGAGGAGCGCGACACCGAGGGCTACCCCTGGGAGAACGGCGGCAGCTGATCGGCTGACGCCTCCTCCGGGCCGCGCGCCGCCCACCGGCGCGCGGCTCCCCCCACCTTGTACCCGACATTCCTTTCCGAGCGAGGTCACCCATGCTGCGCCGCATCGAACGGCTGCTGGTGGATCTCTCTGTCCTGGCGGTGCTGGGACTGGGGATCCTGATCACCGTGACGGTGATCCTGCGGGCGGGCTTCAACGCCGCCGTGCCGGACGCCATCGTCATCGTCCGCGAGCTGATGGTCGCCGCGATCATCCTGCCGCTGGCCGCCACCACCGCCAACCGCGCCCATATCGTCGTCGAGGTCTTCGCCAACCGCCTGCCGGTGCGGATGCGCGACCTCCTGGTGATCTTCGGCTCGCTCTTCGGGCTCCTGGCGCTGGCGCCCTTGATCTGGGCGGGCTGGCGCGAGGTCACCTCGGCGCTCTCCTCGGGGGCCTATTTCTACGGCGATCTGAACCTGCCGAAATGGCCCGGGCGGGTGCTCTTCCTCGCCGGTGTCTCGATCTGCTGGATCCGCCTGGCGCTGATGGTCGCCGGCGACATCCGCACCATCCGCCGAGGCGAGACGATCCTCTCCGCCGACCCGCATCAGGAGGGCTGAACCCATGGACGGAACGCTCATCGGTCTTGTCGCCTTCGCCTCGGTCATCGGGCTTCTGGCGCTGCGCGTGCCGATCGCCTTTGCGCTGGCCGGCGTGGCCAGCATCGGCACCTTCCTGGTCTTCGCGCTGCGCACCGGCGAATTCATGCCCGAGCGCGCGCTGACGCCGACGGCCAGCCTGGTCTTTTCGAACTCCTTCGACCTGATCCATTCCTACGATCTGTCGATGATCCCGCTTTTCGTGGCGCTGGGGCATATCGCCTACCGCGCCGAGATCACCACCAAGATCTACCACGCCGCGCGCGTCTGGCTGGTCAAGGTGCCCGGCGGCGTGGCCATGGCCTCGGTCGTGGGCTGCGGCGGCTTCTCGGCGATCACCGGCTCCTCGATCGCCTGCGCCTCGACCATGGGGCGGATCTGCTCGCCCGAGATGCTGCGGCTGGGCTACGACAAGCGGCTGGCGACGGCCTCGGTGGCCGCGGGCGGCACGCTCGGCTCGCTGATCCCGCCCTCGGTGCTGTTCATCATCTACGGGATCTTCACCGAGACCTCGATCTCGGCGCTGTTCCTGGCGGGCATCATCCCCGGCCTTCTGACCCTGGCGGGCTTCATCCTGGTGATCTGGGTCTGGGTGGCGCGCGACCCCGCGGCGGCCCCGGCCTTCACCGGCACGATCACGCCCGCCGAGCGGCTCCAGGCCGCGCGCGACGCCTGGCCCGCGGTGGCGCTTTTCGTGATCATCGTGGGCGGCATCTACGGCGGGTTCTTCACCGCCACCGAGGCCGCGGCGGTCTGCGTCAGTGCCGCGGTGCTGATCGGCTTCGCGCAGCGCAAGCTGACCTTCCGCGCGCTCTGGGAGGCGCTGCACGAGACGGTGATCCAGACCACCTCGATCTTCTTCATCGCCGCCGGCGCGAAGATCTTCGTGGCCTTCATCGCGCTGACCGGGGTTGCCGGCGACGTGGTCTCGGCGGTCACCGAAGCGGAGCTGTCGGTGGTGGTCCTGCTGGTCTCGATCGCGGCGATCTACCTGCTCCTGGGCATGTTCCTCGATCCCATCGGAATCATGGTGCTGACCCTGCCGCTCATGGTGCCGCTGGTCGAAAGCTACGGCTGGGACCTGATCTGGTTCGGCGTCGTGGTCATCAAGCTGCTCGAGATCGGCTTGATCACACCACCGGTGGGCCTCAATGTCTTCGTGATCTCCGGCATGGTCGGGCGCGAGGTGCCGATCGACAAGATCTTTTCGGGCATCCTGCGGTTCCTGTCGGTCGACGTGATCGTCCTGGCCCTGCTGATGGCCTTCCCGATCCTGTCGCTCCTGATCCCGACGTCGATGTGAGGCCCGGCATGGCGCGACCCGAGACCCAGAGCCCCGAGACCCGGACGCCAGAGCCGCCGCAGCGCGACCGGCGCTTCGCCGAGACGCTGGCGCGCGGGCTGGCGGTGCTCCGGGCCTTCCGGGCCAGCGACGACGGGCTCGGCAACGGCGAGATCGCCGAGCGCACGGGCCTGCCGAAGTCCACCGTCTCGCGGCTGACCTTCACGCTGCAGAGCCTGGGCTACCTGACCCACGCCCGGCGCCACGACCGCTACCGCCCGGGGCCGGCGCTCCTGGCGCTCGGCAATGTCGCCTCGGCCTCGATCTCCTTCGTGGACCTGGCCGGGCCGATCATGCAGCGGCTGGCCGACGAGACCGGGACGCTGGCGCTGATGCTGGTGCGCGACGGGCGCAAGCTTTTGATCGTGCGGACCTGGCGGCCGCAGGGGGTCTCGTCGCTCTGGCTCGAGGTCGGGCACCGGATCCCGTTTCACGGCTCCTCTTCGGGCCATGCCATGCTGGCCACCATGGACGAGGGGCTCTTCGAGGAAACCGTCGCCGCGGCGGCGGGCGACCGGGGGCTGACGCTGGAGCGCGGCGAGCAGATCCGCCGCGCCGCCTGGGGCCAGCTGGTCGCCAAGGGCTACGTCTTGACCGAGCCCGAGGAATATTTCGCGCCTTCGATCCACGCCGTGGCGCGGCCCTTCCAGTCCCGCGACCTGTCGGAGCCGGTGATCTTCACCTGCGGGGCGCTGCCGGAGGATCTGAGCGTGGAACGCATGCGCGGCACCCTCGGCCCGAAACTGGCCGAAGCGGTGCAGGAATTGGAACGCATCATGGGGCAGGGCTCGAGCCTGACGGTTCGGGACTGAGCTCCGAGAGGAAAGGAAAGCCAGACGTGACGCATCCGGTTAGTTACGAACGCGACGGCGCGGTCGCCGTCATCACCATCGCCAACCCGCCGGTCAACGCGCTGGGGCACGCGGTGCGCCAGGGTCTCTGGGAGGCGATCGACCGTTTCTCGGGCGACGCCGAGGCCGAGGCCGCGCTGATCCTGGGCGAGGGCAAGCTGTTCATCGGCGGCGCCGACATCTCGGAGTTCGGCAAGCCGCCGAAGGACCCCTGGCTGCCGGAGGTGGTGAACCACATCGAGGCCTGCGAGAAGCCGGTGGTCGCGGCGATCCAGGGCGCGGCGCTTGGCGGCGGGCTCGAGGTGGCGCTTGGCTGTCACTACCGGGTCGCCATGAAGGGCGCCAAGCTGGGCCTGCCCGAGGTGAACCTCGGCATCATCCCGGGCGCCGGCGGCACCCAGCGCACCCCGCGCCTCATCGGCGTGAAGGCGGCGGTCGCGATGATCCCCGCGGGCGGCAGCCTCGGGGCCGAGGAGGCTGTCGAGGCGGGCCTGGCCGACAAGCTGGCCGAGGGCGATCCGCGCGCCGCCGGGCTCGACTACGCCCGGGCGCTCATCGCCGAGGGCGCGGGCCCGCGCCGCGTGGGCGCGCTGCCGTGCCCGGCAGAGGATGCCGCGGCCCTGGACGAGGCGCGCGCGCTTTGGAAAAAGAAGGCCCGCGGCGAGGTGGCCCGGCTGGCGGCCATCGACGCGGTGGAGGCCTCGACGCGCCTCGAGATCGCGCCGGGCCTCGACGAGGAACGCCGCATCTTCCGCGAGATGATGGAGACCTCGCAGCGCGCGGGCCTCATCCACGCCTTCTTCATCGAGCGCAAGGTCGCCAAGCTGCCCGAGATCGAGGGCGTCGCCCCGCGCGACTTCGGCAAGCTCGGCGTGATCGGCGGCGGCACCATGGGGGCGGGCATCGCCACCGCCGCCCTGGTGCGCGGGCTCGACGTGACGCTGATCGAACGCGACGACGCCGCCGCCGAGCGCGCCACCGCGACCATCACCAAGAACCTCGACTGCGCGGTGAAGCGCGGCAAGCTCTCCGAGGCGGGCCGCGACGCGATCCTCTCGGACAGCTTCCGCACTGCGACCGATTACGCGGCGCTCTCCGGGGCCGACCTCGCCATCGAGGCGGTCTTCGAGGACATGGGCGTCAAGCGCGAGGTCTTCACCACGCTCGACAAGATCATGAAGCCCGGCGCGATCCTGGCCACGAACACCTCCTATCTCGACGTCAACGAGATCGCCGAGGCGACCTCGCGGCGCGAGGACGTGATCGGGCTGCACTTCTTCTCGCCCGCGCATGTGATGAAGCTTCTCGAAGTGGTGGTCGCCGACAAGACCGCCAACGACGTGACCGCGACCGCCTTCGCGCTGGCCAAGAAGCTCGGCAAGGTGGCGGTGCGCGCGGGCGTCTGCGACGGCTTCATCGGCAACCGCATCCTCTCGGCCTATCGCGCCGCGGCGGACCGGATGGTGCTGGCCGGGGCCTCGCCCTATGCGGTCGACCGCGCGGTCAAGGCCTTCGGCTGGCCCATGGGCCCCTACGAGATGGGCGACCTGGCCGGGCTCGACATCGGCTATGCCACCCGCCAGCGCAAGGCCGCGACCCGCGACCCGCGCGACGTGGTGCCGACCTGGGCGGATGAGCTTTATCACCTGGGACGGCTCGGCCAGAAGACCGGGCGCGGCTACTACATCTACGAAGAGGGCAAGCGCGGCGGCAGCGAGGACCCCGAGGTCGAGGCGCTGGTCGCCAAGGCCCGCGACGACGCCGGCGTCACCCCGCGCGACTTCACCGAGGAGGAGATCCAGCGCCGCTACATGGCCGCGCTGGTCAACGAGGCCGCCCGCGTCCTCGAGGAGGGCATCGCCCGCCGTCCGCTCGATGTCGATGTGACCTTCCTCTACGGCTACGGCTTCCCCCGCTGGCGCGGCGGGCCGATGCACTGGGCCGACGAGGCGGGCCTCGCGGGCCTTCTGGAAGACATCAAGAGCTATGCGACCGAGGATGATTTCTTCTGGCGCCCGGCGCCGCTCCTCGAGCGTCTGGTCGCCGAGAGTGCCACATTTGCCAGCCTGAACGACAAGGGCTGAGAAGGAGAGAGCCATGAACGATCCCGTCATCGTATCCGTCGCCCGCACCGCCATCGGCAAGGCCGGGCGCGGCACCTTCAACATCACCCATGGCGCCGACATGGCCGGCCATGTCGCCAAGGAGGCGGTGGCCCGCGCGGGGCTCGACCCCGCACTGATCGAGGATTCGATCTGGGGCTGCGGCTACCCGCAGGGCGTCACCGGCCGCAACATCGCCCGCCAGGCGGTGATCCGCGCCGGGCTGCCGGTCTCCATCGCGGGCACCACGGTGAACCGCTTCTGCGCCTCGGGCCTGCAGGCCATCGCCATGGGCGGCCACATGATCGCGCATGAAGGCGCCAAGGCGGTCCTGGTCGGCGGCATCGAGTCGATCTCGGGCGTGCAGCCGCCGCCGGACGAGGCGCCGAACGACTGGGTTCTGTCGCACAAGCCCGACCTCTATCTGCCGATGATCGACACCGCCGACATCGTGGCCCAGCGCTACGACGTCAGCCGCGCCGCGCAGGACGAGCTGGGCTACCAGTCGCAGATGCGCACCGCAGCAGGCCAGGAGGCGGGCCGCTTCGACCGCGAGATCGTGCCGATGACCGTGACCAAGGCGGTCAAGGACAAGGAGACCGGCGAAGTCACCCACCAGGAGGTCACCATCTCGCAGGACGAGTGCAACCGCCCCTCGACCACGCTCGAGGCGCTGCAGGGCCTGAAGCCGGTCAAGGGCGAGGACAAGTTCATCACCGCCGGCAATGCCTCGCAGCTCTCCGACGGCGCCGCGGCGCTGGTGATGATGGACGCCAAGGAGGCCGAGAAGGCCGGGCTCGAGCCGCTCGGCCGCTTCCGCGGCTTCGCCGTGGCCGGCTGCGAACCCGACGAGATGGGCATCGGCCCGGTCTTCGCCGTGCCGCGCCTGCTCGAGCGCGAGGGGCTGAAGGTCGGCGACATCGACCTTTGGGAGCTGAACGAGGCCTTCGCGAGCCAGGCGCTGTATTGCCGCGACCGGCTGGGCATCGACAACGAGATCATGAACGTCGACGGCGGTTCCATCGCCGTGGGCCACCCCTTCGGCATGACCGGCGCGCGGATGACCGGCCACCTGATGTTCGAGGGTCAGCGCCGGGGCGCCAAGCTCGGCGTGGTGACCATGTGCGTCGGCGGCGGCCAGGGCGCCGCGGGCCTCTTCGAGATTTTCTGAGCAAAAGGAGAGAACCATGGATCTCGCCTATACCGACGAGCAGAAGGCCTTCCGCGACGAGGTGAGAAGCTTTCTGGCCGAGAAGCTGCCGAAGCGGCTCAGCGACAAGGTCGCGGGCGGCAAGCGGCTGACCAAGGCCGACTACGAGGAATGGCACGCCATCCTCAACGACAAGGGCTGGCTGGGCGTGACCTGGCCCAAGGAGCACGGCGGCACCGGCTGGGACGCGGTCGAGCGGCACATCTTCGAGATGGAGACCACCGCCGCCCGCGCCCCCCGCATCGTGCCCTTCGGCATCAACATGCTGGGCCCGGTCCTGATGAAGTTCGGCTCGGAGGCGCAGAAGGCGCATTACCTGCCGCGCATCCTCGACGGCACCGACTGGTGGTGCCAGGGCTATTCCGAGCCCGGCGCGGGTTCCGACCTGGCCTCGATCAAGACCACCGCGGAGCGGGACGGCGACCACTACATCGTCAACGGCCAGAAGACCTGGACCACGCTTGGCCAGCATGCCGACAAGATCTTCTGCCTGGTGCGCACCTCCAAGGAGGGCAAGCCGCAGGAGGGCATCTCCTTCCTGCTGATCGACATGGAGACCCCGGGCGTCGAGGTCCGGCCCATCGTGCTGATCGACGGCGAGGCCGAGGTCAACGAGGTCTGGTTCGACAACGTCCGCGTGCCGGCCGAGAACCTCGTCGGCGAAGAGAACAAGGGCTGGACCTACGCCAAGTATCTCCTGACCCACGAGCGCACCAATATCGCGGGCGTGGGCTTCGCCACCGCCGCGCTCGAGGAGCTGAAGCGCATCGCCGGCCGCGAGATGTCGGGCGGGCTGCCGCTGTCGCAGAACGCGCTCTTCGCCGCCAAGATCGCCCAGGTCGAGATCGACCTCATGGCCATGGCCACGACCAACCTGCGCACGGTCGCGGCGGCGGCCGCGGGCCAGGCGCCCGGGGCGGAAAGCTCGATGCTGAAGATCAAGGGCACGGTCATCCGCCAGGAGATCAACGCGCTCACCCGGCAGGCGGTCGGCCCCTATGCCATGCCCTTCGTCTCGGAGGCCCTGGAAGAGGGCAGCAACGTCGAGCCGGTGGGCCCGGACTACGCGATGCCCGCGACGCAGAGCTATTTCAACAACCGCAAGCTTTCGATCTATGGCGGCTCCAACGAGGTGCAGCGCCAGATCATCTCGAAAGCCATCCTGGAGCTGTAAGATGAACTTCGAGCTGACCGACGAACGGCGGATGCTGTCCGACAGCCTGCGCCGCTACCTGGCCGACACGGCCTCTTTCGAGGCCGCCGCCAAGGCCACCGAGGGCGAGACCGGCTTCGACGCGACCCTCTGGGAGGGCATCGCCGAGATGGGCGTCATGGGCGCGCTGCTGCCCGAGGATGCGGGCGGCTTCGGCGGCGCCGGCTTCGACCTGACCACCGTCTTCGAGGAGATCGGCCGCGCCGGCGCGGTCACCCCGCTGATCGAAAGCGGCGTGCTGGCCGCGGGGCTCCTGGCCGAGCTCGACCCCGAGGGCCAGGCCGAGCGCATCGAGAACGCGATCGGCGGCAGCGTCCTGGGCTTCGCCCATGCCGAGCCGGGCGCGCGCTACGACCTGAGCCACGTGGCCGCCACGGCCGAGGCTTCGGGCGAGGGCTGGCGCCTCTCGGGCCGCAAGACCGTGGTCGGTTTCGCCAGCGCCGCCGAGGCCTTCGTGGTCACCGCGCGGACCGCGGGCGAGGCCGCCGACGCGGAAGGCATCTCGGTCTTCCTGGTGCCCGCGGGCACCGAGGGGCTGTCGCTCCGCGACTATCCGCTGAACGGCGGCGGCCGCGCGGGCGAGCTGGTGCTCGAGGATGTGACGCTTGCCGCCTCGGCGCTGATCGGCCCCGAGGGCGCGGCGCATGAGGCGCTCGAGACCGTGCATGCCCGGGCCACCTGCGCGCTCTCGGCCGAGGCGCTCGGCCTGATGGAGACGATCCGCGGGCTGACCGTCGACTACCTCCAGGGCCGCAAGCAGTTCGGCAAGCCGATCGGCAAGTTCCAGGCACTGCAGCACCGCATGGCCGACGTGTTGATCGAGATCGAACAGGCGCGTTCCGCGGTGATCAACCTCGCCGGCCATCTCGAGGCCGACCGGGTCACCCGCGAGCGCCACGTCAGCGCGACGAAGAACCTGATCGGCCGCGCCGGCCGGCTGGTGGTCGAGGAGTCGATCCAACTGCACGGCGGCATCGGCATGACCGAGGAATACGCGCTGGGGCATTTCGCCAAGCGCCTGACCATGGTCGACCACCGCTTCGGCGACAGCGACTTCCACCTCGAGCGCTTCATCCGGCTCAGCGCGGCATGAGCGTGATCGAGGGCGAAACCGGCGCGCAGCGCAGTCTGGGCTACGTGCTCGACGTCGGGCAGGGTGACGGCTGCGCGCGCTGCCACCTCGAGGTCGGTGAGGCCCATGCCAACCGGCACGGTGTGCTGCACGGCGGCATTGCGGCGGTGCTGCTCGACAATGCCATGGGGGCGACGGCCAGCCTGACCGTCGATCCCCAGGGCCGCGCGCCCTTCCTGACGATCTCGCTGACGACCAACTTCCTGGCCGCCGCCGAACAGGGCGACGCGCTGACCGCCACCGCGCGGGTGACCGGCGGGGGCAAGTCGCTCCTGTTCATCGCCGCCGATCTGACCGCCGCCGACGGGCGGCTGATCGCCACGGCGACCGGCGTCTTCAAGCGGGTGCCGCCCGAGAAGCTGGCCCAGGGAGGCGACGCATGAGCCTGGCCCATATCGAGGACCGCGGCGACCGGATCGTCGTGGTCAACGACAACCCGACCCGGCGGAACGCGCTCTCCGAGGACCTCTATCGCGCCATCGAGGATGCCGCGCGCCTGGCGCTCGAGCCGCGCATCACCTCGGTCACGCTTTGGGGCGCGGGCGGGTTCTTCTGCTCGGGCGGGGATCTGACCCTGCTCGCCACCCGGCGCGAGCTGCCCGAGGCGGGCCGCCGCGAGCGGATCGAGGCGCTGCACGACCTGGTGCGCGCCATCCGCGGCAGCGCCGTGCCCTGGATCGCCGCGATCGAAGGCGGGGCCGCCGGGGCAGGGGCCTCGCTGGCCTTCGCCTGCGATTTCCTCGTCGCCTCCGAAGGCGCGCGGGTCTCGGGCGCATATGTGCGCGCGGGCCTGACGCCCGACGGCGGGCTCACCGCCTCGCTCGCCGCGGCGCTGCCCCGGGCACTGGTCTCCGAGATGCTGATCCTGGGCGACGCGCTCTCGGCCGAACGGCTGGCCGAACTCGGCGCGGTGAACGCGCTTTCGGCCCCGGGCGCGACCCTCGACGGCGCCATGGGCATCGCCGACCGCCTGGCCCGCGGCCCCCGCGGTGCGCAAGGCACGATCAAGGAGCTGGTCCACACCGCCGCCACAACGCCTTTTGCCGGCCAGCTCGACGCCGAACGCGACGCCATGGCCCGCAGCATCGCCGGAGACGAGGCGGGCGAGGGCATCGGCGCCTTCCTCGAAAAGCGCCGCCCGGACTTCGCGGGCCGAGGGCAGAGGTGAGCTGCGTTGCGGCAGGACGGAGCGGCGCGCGGGCCTGTGTGGCTGGCGCGATGGGGGCTTTGGGCGGTGAGGTGTGCTTCGAGGCCGCGAGGATCGCGGCAGTTTCGGAGCCGCGCTTCGGGGCTGCGAGGGTCGCCGAAGCTTCGGAGCTGCGATCCGGGGCCGCGAGGGTCTCCGCAGCTTTGAAGCCGTGCTTCGGGGCCGCGAAGATTGCCGAGGCGTCGCAGCTGCGCTTGAGGGCCGCGAGGCGCGCCGAAACGTCGGAGCCGCGCTTCGAGGCCGCGAGGACCGCCAAAGCGTCGGAGTCGCGCCGCAAGGTCACGCACCCAACGAAGAGCTGGGACATAAGCCGGTTGCACCGCCTTTCGGGCCAGCCCCAACCCGACCGAAGCTCCGCCCCCGACCCAATCTCTCATCGCCTCAACTCTCCAATCCCCACCGCTGCCCCAGGAGCCCCCACATGACCCCAGCCGATCCCGCTCTCGAGACCCCGCTCACCCGGGCATTCGGTCTGCGCCTGCCCGTGGTGGCCGGCGGCCTCATGTGGCTCGCCGAGGCCGGCTATACCGCCGCCGCCGCCCGCGCCGGGGTGCTGCCCTTCCTGACCGCCGCCTCCTTTCCCGACCCCGCGGACCTGCGCACCGAGATCCGCCGCTGCCGGGAAGCGGCGGGCCCCCATGCCTTCGGCGTCAATGTCTCCATGCTGCCGAAGCTGGTGCCCGGCGAGCGCACCGAAGAGGTCTTCCGCCTGATCGTCGACGAGGGCGTCCGCGTCGTCGAAACCTCGGGCCGCAACCCCGAACCATTCCTGCCGATCCTCAAGGACGCCGGCGTCACGGTGATCCACAAGGTGCCCTCCGTGCGTTACGCGGTGAAAGCCCAGTCGGTGGGCGTGGACATGGTCTCAATCGTCGGCGCCGAATGCGGCGGCCACCCGGGCATGGATCTCGTGGGCTCCATGGTGAACCTCGCCCTGGCCGAGGAACGGCTGGAGATCCCCTTCCTGATCGGGGGCGGCATCGGCAGCGGCACGCAGATCGTCGCGGCCCTGGCCGCCGGCGCCTCCGGGGTGGTGATCGGCACCCGCTTCCTGGTGGCCGACGAGGTTCCGGCCCATGACGGCTACAAGGCGGCGCTCGCGGCGGCCAATGAACGCGACACGGCGCTGACCATGCAGAGCGTGCGCAACACCATTCGCACCCTGAAGAACGAGACCACCGAAACCGTGGCCCGGCTCGAACGCGAGACCCCGGATATCGGCATCGAGGCCCTGATGCCGCATGTCTCGGGCAAGATCGGGCGCGCGGCCTATGAAAGCGGCGATACTTCGAAAGGCATGCTGTCGGCGGGCCAGGCGCTGGGGCTGACCCATCGCGCCGCGCCCCTGGCCGAGATCGTCGCGGAACTGGAAACTCAGGCCCTGACGGCACTGCGCCGTCTGCGCCCCGAGGCGCTCCGCGCGGGCGCACTTTCGGGCGCGGCCTGACCCACCGGAGGGAGGAGAGACCACCATGAGCCGCATCACGCGCATCCACCAGATGCTCACCCCCCATGTCGAAGCGCGGCCCGAGGAGGCCGCGATCATCGACGCCGACGGAACGCGCTACAGCTGGGCCGATTACGCCCGCGCCAGCGAAGAGGCCGCCGGTCTCATGGCCGAGGCCGGCGTGACCGCCGGCGACCGGGTTCTGATCGTCGCCGAGAACTGCTTTGCCGTCGCCGCCCTGGTCATGGCCGCGAGCCGCCTGTCGGCCTGGGCCGTGCCGGTCAACGCGCGACTCTCGGGGCACGAGATCGCCCGCGTCACCGCCCATGCCGAACCGCGCGCGGTCTTCTACACCACCGGCGTCTCGAAGGAGGCCCGCGCCCATGCCGAGGCGGCGAGTGCCGAAGCCTGTGCCGTCACCTGGGGCGAACTGAAGCGCGCGGCCGGCCCCGGCGGCGCCCCCGAGCCCGAGGATGCCGGCGCCGACCAGGTTGCCATCATGCTTTATACCACCGGCACCACTGGCGCGCCCAAGGGCGTGATGCTGAGCCATGGCAACCTGGTCTTCGCCGCCACCGCCAGCCGCGATCTGCGCGACCTGGCGCCGGGCGATCACGTCTATGGCGCGCTGCCGATGACGCATGTCTTCGGCATGGCCTCCATGCTCATGGCCTCGGCCCGCGCCGGTTGCACTGTGGAGCTTGCCGCGCGCTTCTCGGCCGAGGCGCTTTACGACGCGCTGACCCGGGGGGCGACCGTCGTGCCCGCCGTGCCGCAGATGCACGCGCTCTTGATGGCCTATGCCGCCGAACACGGGCACGAGACGCTGGGCAGCACGCGGCTGCGCTACGTCTCCTCCGGCGCGGCGCCGCTCGATCCCGCCTGGAAGCGCAAGGCCGAGGCCTTTTACGGCCTGCCCTTGCAGAACGGCTACGGCATGACCGAGACCACCGCCGGAGTCAGCGGCACGCGCAACGCCCTGGGTGACCCGGATATTTCCGTGGGCCCGCCGTTGCCGGGTGTCGAGGTCGCGCTCGACGAGACGGTTGGCGCCGAAGCCGGCGTCGGCGAGGTGCTGACCCGCGGGCCGCACATCATGAAGGGCTACTACCGGAACCCCGAGGCGACAGCGCAGGCGATCACCCCGGACGGGTTCATGCGCACCGGTGATCTCGGGCGGATCGACGCCGAGGGCCGGCTGCACATCGTCGGGCGGTCGAAGGAGCTGATCATCCGCGGTGGGTTCAATGTCTACCCGCCCGAGGTCGAGGCGGCCCTGAACGACCATCCCGCCGTGGTGCAAAGCGCGGTCGTCGGCCGCGCCATCCGCGGCGACGAGGAGGTCCTGGCCTTCTGCCAGATCACCCGCCCGGATGCCGTGACCAGCACAGAGCTCGCCGAGTTCACCCGCGCCCATCTGACCGGCTACAAGCGCCCTTCGCGGATCTTCATCGTCGAGGCCCTGCCCGCCGCGGCGACCGGGAAGATCCTGAAGCACAGGCTGCTGGAGGTTTTTGCCGAGCGAATTGAGGCGGAAGAGGTTGGGTAAAGGCATCGGGGTTGGAGGCAGCGCGTGAAGCGCTGCCCGTCGCTTCCTGGTCGACGCGCAGTCTACACCAGAGGCCTTTGCGCTTCCGCGCAAGGATAGCGCTTCGGTCAGCCGAGCCCCGTCGCCATTGAACAGACAGCGAAGACTTTCTGCGAGCCGATGGAAAATGCCGCGCAGTTTTCCCTGTCCTCGTTGACCGGCTCCCAGAAATTTTTTGGCGCGGACCCTGGCGGGAGCGCCAAGCCATTCCCAAGCTCTTTGCGCCCACGCCAACCGAGTCACTGCAATACGTCCTGTGTAGCTACTGAATTGAGGGTCACAGGTGCTGTGACCCCCGATTTTCCCTCCATCTGATGATAGAGTCCGGCCCAATAAGAGGACCGGAAGATGAAGAGATCGAAGTTCAGCGAAGAGCAGATCATCGCGATCCTGCGGGAGCAGGAAGCGGGCGTGAAGACCGCCG